>JAGPMA010000024.1 GCA_018053145.1 Oscillospiraceae bacterium
CTCAGGAGCAAGAATCCTTAAATTTTACTCCGGACATCGGCGATATCTCAAAAACCCAGGTAATCCAACGGTCCGAGCATCGTTTGGATAAGGTCTACGATGTCAATGTTGTCAGCAGTGGTGACCCCTTGGAGATTTATACAGAGAAGGACGGAGAGGTCATCTTTAAAAAGTATTCACCCGTAGGTGAATTGTCCGACTTTGCGGCACAAATTTGTGAAGCACTTTACAAATCCGGCGACTGCGTTGCCGCGGTTTGCGACAGGGACAGTGTCATTGCCTGCGCCGGAGTTCCTAAAAAAGAGCTAATTGACAAGAGGATTACTCCGGGGCTTACGGAAATTATGGATTCTCGCAAGCTATACACGGCTTCACAAAAGGCAGAAATCCCCTTTGCGGAGGGCGAGGAAATATTGAATTTATCCGTTGCCGCTCCAATAATTGCGGAAGGTGATATCATGGGCTGCGTAGTTTTTTTGGCAAAGCAAAGCTCCCCCGAGCCAACAGAGGTGCAAGTTAAACTTGCAATGACCGTTGCTAACTTTCTGGGAAAACAAATGGAAAATTAGCTTGGGTTGAAAATAATGATAAGTGGCCAATTCTTTCGTCAAGAATTGGCCACTTATCATTTAGAAAAGGCTCATTTGGCTGGTGTCTGGCATATCGCCCAGCGCGCCGAGCTGCTTTAACTGTTGAATGTGTGTCTGGCTGACCTTTGGGCAAGCACCCATCACTTCCTCGACAGATATAAATTTCCTTCCGCTTTCGCGGCATTTTACAAGGTCGTTTGCCGCCGCCTCTCCAAGTCCGGCGATTGCTATAAAGGGCGGAATGAGCGATTTCCCGTCAATCGCGAAAGACATTGCCTCGGACTTATACAGGTCTATGCGTTCAAATTCGAACCCACGCAGATAAAACTCATACACCGCTTCGAGGGTGGTTAGCGTATCCTCGTTTTTCTTGCTGGCGGCAGGGTCACGGCGAATTTCATTGATTTTTCTCCGAACAGGCTCGATGCCCTTAGTCATAAGTACCGCATCAAAGCTGTCACTCCTGCGATAAAAGTAGCAGCTGTAGTACGCGAGCGGAAAATGCACCTTAAAATAAGCTATGCGAAACGCCATCATTACATACGCTACGGCGTGCGCCTTCGGGAAAAGATACTGTATCTTACGGCACGATTCGATATACCATTCGGGAACACCGAGCGACTGCATCTCCTCGACAATCCCCTCCGGCCATGGTTTGCCTTTGTGAATTGCACCCTTACGTACAGCTTCCATAAATTTAAACGCTTTTTTCGGATCCATGCCCTTACTTATAAGGTAAAGCATAATATCGTCACGGCAGCCAACAGTTTCCTTAACAGTAGCTGTACCCGAAAGTACCAGCTCTCTAATGTTGCCTGCCCAAACATCCGTACCGTGTGAAAAGCCTGAAAGCCTAACAAGCGTGTCAAAATCCTTAGGATTCGTGTCCACAAGCATCTGACGTGTAAAGCCTGTTCCGAATTCCGGTATACCAATCGTGCCCGTTTTGCCGATAATAGGGTCATTATCCGCCAAGCCCAGCGGTGCTGGTGAGGAATAAATCCCCATTGTGTCCGGATCGTCCAACGGAATAAGCCTTGCGTTTTCCCCCGTCAAATCCTCCAGCATTTTTATCATAGTCGGATCGTCGTGACCCAGTTCATCAAGCTTTAAAAGGTTTGCCTCCATGCTGTGGTACTCGAAATGAGTCGTAATAATATCGCTTTCAGCATCGTCTGCCGGATGCTGAACAGGGCAAAAATCCGTAACATCCATGTCCTGCGGGATTATAACAAGACCGCCGGGGTGCTGACCTGTTGTGCGCTTAACGCCGACGCAGCCAAGGGCAAGGCGGTTTTCCTCAGACTTTGTTACCTTCACCCCACGCTCATCGAGATATTTTTTAACGTAGCCGTAAGCAGTTTTGTCTGCGAGTGTGCTTATAGTTCCGGCCTTAAAAACGTGGTCTCGTCCAAAAAGCTCCTCGGTGTATTTGTGTGCGCGCGACTGATATTCGCCTGAAAAGTTAAGGTCGATGTCGGGAATTTTATCTCCGCCGAAGCCCAAGAAGGTTTCAAAAGGTATGTCAAACCCGTCTTTTGAAAGTTTCTCTCCGCAAACGGGACAAATTTTGTCCGGCATATCCGCTCCGCAGCCGTAGCCCTTTCCGCTCTCAAAATCGGAGTACTTGCACTTGGGGCAGCGATAATGCGCGGGGAAGGAGTTGACCTCTGTAATTCCCGACATGAAGGCAACTATCGATGAGCCAACGCTGCCTCGTGAGCCGACGAGGTAGCCTGCAGCAAGCGAATTTGCCACAAGCTTCTGCGCCGACATATAAATAACGTCATACTGGCAGCTTATGATATCGTGCAGCTCCGTTTCGACACGTGAAGTGACAATTTCGGGCGGGTTTTCGCCGTAAAGCTCATGCATACGGTCGTTAACCATTCGCTGCAGGTCTTCGGCAGAATTTTCAATTTTAGGAGCAAAGAGCGTTTTAGGTAAAAGCTCAAATTCCTCGCACAAATCTGAGATAGCACGCGGTGCCGTCACAACGACCTCACGGCACTTGTCCTCGCCTAAGTACTTAAATTCCTCAAGCATCTCGTCCGTTGTTTTGAAATAAAGCGGCAAACTCCTGTCCGCATCCGCAAAACCTCGTCCCGCAAGCAGAATGTGCCTCATTATTTCGTTTTCGGGGTCAAGGAAATGAACGTCACCCGTTGCTACAACGGGTTTGTTAAGCTTCTCCCCCAGCTGGACTACGCGGCGGTTAAAGCTTCTCAAATCCTCCTCAGTTTTTGCCGAGCCGTTATCAAGCATAAACAAATTGTTGCACAAGGGCTGAATTTCCAGATAGTCATAAAGCGCGCAAAGCCGTTCCAGCTCCTCATCGCTCTTATGACGGCTTATCGCATCAAAAACCTCTCCCGCCTCGCAGGCCGAGCCAACAATCAGCCCCTCTCTGTACTGCAAGAGGAGGCTTTTCGGAATTATCGGGTTCTTCTTAAAATGTTCAAGATGTGATTTTGAAATTATCTCATAGAGATTTTTTAATCCCACCTTGTTCTTCACAAGAATTATTATGTGCTTTGTGCGAATCGTCCTTGTGCTTGCGCTGCGCTCCATTTTTGCAAACCCGATAAGCTCACTTTGCTTGGTAATTCCCTTTTCGCGCAGCATAACAACAAATTTCGACATAATACGTCCGCAGGTCAGCGCGTCGTCGTCAGCCCTGTGGTGGTTAAAATCTGGAAGCCCCAGCCGCGCCGATACGATGTCCAGCTTAAAGCGTTTTAAATCGGGCAGAAGACTCTGCGCCAGAGTAAGCGTATCGATATAGGTCGGGTCAAATTCAATTGCTTGGCGTCTTGCTGCGGCCTTCATGAATCCGATATCAAACTCCGCATTGTGTGCAACCAAGGCACGCTCTCCCGCAAAAGCAATGAATTTGCAAAGCGCCTCATCCTCTTCGGGTGCATCGAAAACATCCCTGTCCGTTATGCCCGTAAGCTCAACGATTTCGCGCGGAATGGGTTTGTTCGGATTCACAAAGGTCTGAAAGCGCGAGAGCACCTCGCCGTTTTTAAATATAACAGCGCCAATTTCGGTCATTCGCTCCTCATTTGCGTTTAACCCCGTGGTTTCAATGTCAAAGGCGCAAAACTCCTCATCAAGGCTGCCGTCAATATCGCCGCTTATAACAAGCTTATCGTCAACGTCGTTTATGTAATAGCCTTCGATGCCATAGATAATTTTAATCCCGTGCTTTTTGCCCGCATGCCAGATTTCAGGAAAGGCCTGTGCCACACCGTGGTCAGTTATAGCGATTGCGGGATGTCCCCATTCCGCGGCACGTTTAACAGCCTCCTCGGGGTCAGTCAGCGCATCAAGAGTTGAATATCGGGTGTGCAGATGAAGCTCAATGCGTTTTTCCTCGGCTGTGTCTGCACGCTTTGGCTTAGTCCCGACAACAATGTTTCTTGGTTCAAGCGCAATATCCTCGTCATAGCGGTTATACGCGACATTTCCGGCAACCGTAAGGAACATACCCTTTTTTATATCCGCAAGGTTCCCCCTGTCTTCTCCCGTTTTGAAAAACTTAGACACTTTAATAGACCCCGAACAATCGGTCATCTCAAAGCTTAGCACCCATGCCTTAATCTTCGTAATCTCCCTGTTGTCGACGGAAAACACCTCTCCGCTGACAACGACGTTTCCGGACTCGACATTGAGTGTTTCCATCGGTATCGGCGCACCCTTAATTGCTTTTCCAAAAATCACTTTTCCAGGCACAGGGGCACTCTTGCCTTTTTTTTCTCCCGATTTTGACGGCGCATTGGCAGCACTTGAAACACCTTGGCTACTGATGGCAACCGAATTCAAGCCGTATTCCGCCGCAATGCGTCCCTCAATAGTGTGTAGCTCCATTGGAATCGCAGAACGCTTCCAAACGGCTGTAACAGACATATGTAGTTTTTCCTTGTTCACGGTTGCGTCCTTCACCTGTGCCTTGTCAAGTCCCCCGCACATGTCGGCAAAATCCTCGCAAAACGGAAACATCTCCAAAAAAGGTATCGATTTATCTTCGCTCATTTTAAGAAACTAAACTCCTTTTTCCTCCTGCATAATCAGCTCAAATAGAGCCTCTGCAAGTCTTTCCTCCGGCACTTTCCTTACAATCTCGCCGTTTTTGAAGAGAACTCCCTCGCCCTCGCCGCCCGCAAGACCGTAATTCGCTTCTCTGGCTTCCCCCGGTCCGTTGACAACGCAGCCCATAACGGCAACCGTCAGCGGTTTTTCAAAATCCTTAAGCAGCTGCTCAACCCTATTAGCTGTGCCGATTAAATCAATGTTCGTTCTTCCGCAGGTCGGACAGGAGATGATATTTACGCCGCTGCGCCTTAATCCCACGGCTTTCAAAATCGCGATTCCGGCTTTCACTTCCTCGATTGGGTCCGCAGTTAGCGAAACGCGGATTGTGCTTCCGATGCCGTCAAGCAAAAGCGAGCCTATGCCTGCGGCGGATTTTATAATTCCCATGTAAGACGTGCCCGTTTCCGTAACGCCGAGGTGCAGCGGGTAAGACGTCATTTCGGACATCAAGCGGTATGCCGCAACCGTATCCGCAACATCGGAGGACTTAATGGAAATGCAAATATCGTCGAAATTCACGTCCTCAAGCATACGGACATGGCGCATCGCACTCTCGCAGAGAGCCTGCGGAGTCCTCCCTAATTTCTCCAAAAGGTCTTTCTCTAAGCTCCCACCGTTAACTCCGATTCTAATCGGCACTCCGTTAGCCCTGCAGGCGTCGGCGACAAGCTTCACCTTTTCTTTTGAGCCGATGTTGCCCGGATTAATACGAATCTTGTCAAAGCCCGCTTCAACGGCGGAAAGGGCAAGCTTGTAGTCGAAATGAATATCCGCGACAAGCGGAAGCTTGCAGTTTTTTCGGATATTCGGCAGGGCTTTCGCCGCCGCCTCATTGGGAACGGCAAGGCGGACAATTTCACAGCCGGCTTTTGACAGCGCTTCAATTTGCGCCAGCGTTGCTTCGACATCCTCAGTTTTTGTGTTGCACATCGACTGCACAGACACCGGATTGTCGCCGCCGACAAAAACACTGCCGACCTTTATCACTTTGGTTTTTTCTCTGACCATGTCAAATGCTCCTTATTAGCGGAACGGGGCTTTCCGTCAAAGCGGCGTTTTGCCGCAAACTAAGCTATCAGCTTATAGACATCGCTGAACATTACAACGACCATCAGCAGCATCAGCAGCGCAAAGCCCGCGGCGTGCACATAGCCCTCATATTTCGGGTTAAGCTTTTTCCTTGAGATTCGCTCAACAGCTGCGGTTAGGAGGAGAAAGACAAGCCTTCCCCCGTCCAGCGCGGGAATGGGCAAAAGGTTCATTACAGCAAGGTTAACCGCAATAAACGCCGCAAGATAGGCAAAGGTACTTGCTGCCGCCGAGGCGCTTCCTGCGCTATTGCCAACGTCGCTAAAAAGCGCCACAATTCCGACAGGTCCGGAAAGCTCCTTCAGTCCGACAGCGCCGGTGACAAGGTCACCCAGTCCCATCCACACCATGCGGACAAAATCTAGTGCCCCGAACCAGGTGTATTTCAAATTTGCCACGACGCCCGTTTCCTTAACGCCATATTCAATCCCGTACATCAGGGTTTCTTCGCCTTTTATCTCATATGGAACCTTTACAAACTCATAATCGTTGAGTTCAAGCTTTTCTCCGTCGCGAATAATTACAAAATCACGTGTTTCACTTGTTGTTCGGTTGAGAAGAAGCGAGATATCCGAGGATAGCAGCACGCGCTGTCCGTCAATTTCATAAAAGGTATCGCCTGTTTGAAGCCCCTCGGCGTTCTCATAAGGGCAGCCCTCGTAAAAGCCCGTCAGTGTCGGCGAAGCATAAGCGCCGGAATTTGGAACAATAAACAACAGGATAATAATACCCGTCAAAAAATTCATCAAGGCTCCCGCCGCCAGAATTATAAAGCGTTTCCACCACTTCTGGTTTGTAAAGGCATGCGGGTCCTCCGACTCCTCGTCCTCCTCCATCGCACAAAAGCCGCCTATTGGGAAGGCACGCAGAGCATAGAGCGTCTCACCCTTTTGCTTTTTCAGCAAGGCCGGACCCATGCCTATCGCGAACTGCGACACACGCACATGGAACAGCTTTGCCGCGACAAAATGCCCCAGCTCGTGGGTTACGATAAGAACGGCGAAAATAAAAATAGCCAGAACAATATAAATAATTGTGTTCATTAAAAATACCTCTAATAATTGCGAATATTTTCCTTAACAAAACGCCTTGCCGAGTCGTCGGCGTCTTGGAGACCCTCTAGTGACGGTGTTCCGGAAACTGCGACTTTTACAACAGCTTCTGCAACAATATCGGCAATCGCGCCAAAGCAAAGCTTTTCGTTTAAGAACAGCGCAACCGCCTCCTCGTTTGCGGCGCTCATTACGGCCGCTGCCGTGCCGCCGCGCCTTGCGCAATCCATGGCGAGAGCAAGGCAGGGTGTTTGGGCAAGCTCCGGCTCAAAGAATGTGAGTTTAGCCAGTTGAGAAAAATCAAGAGAATCCGTAACTCCGCTCATTCTGTCCGGATAGCTCAGAGCGTACTGGATTGGCAGCGACATATCGGGGATTCCGAGCTGAGCCAAAACACAGCCGTCAATATATTCCACCATTGAATGTATTATGCTCTCCGGGTGGATTATTACCTTAATTTCGTCCGGTGTGACGCTAAACAGGTGCATCGCCTCAATAAATTCAAGTCCCTTGTTCATCATTGTTGCGCTGTCAACGCTGATTTTTGCGCCCATGTTCCATTTCGGGTGATTAACGGCCATAGCCGGCGTTGCGTTTCTCGTTTCCTCGCGACTTTTTCCGCGGAAGGGGCCGCCCGAGCCTGTGAGCAAAATGCGCTTTAGCGCTCTTTTACCGCCCTGAGCCTCCAAGCATTGAAAAATCGCTGAGTGCTCGCTGTCCACGGGAATAATTTCCGCGTCCTTGTCCTCCGCGCGGCGCATAACGATTTCGCCGCCGCAGACAAGCGTTTCCTTGTTTGCAAGCGCAATACGGTGTCCCTCATCGATTGCCGCAAGCGTTGGAACAAGTCCAATAGAGCCCGAAACCGCGGTTACAACGCAGGGTGCATAGGCGCAGGCGCAATCTGTAAGTCCCGACAAGCCGCTTCCGACCTTCATCTCTGTGTCGGCAAGGGCGATTTTGAGCTGTTTGGCCGCGTCCTCGTCATAAACGCAGACAAATTCGGGCTTGAATCTGCGCGCAAGCTGTTCAAGCAGCTTAATGTTCCTGTTTCCCGAGATGGCTCGAACAGGTATGCCAAGTCGTTCGGCAACATCGAGCGTCTGAACGCCGATATTGCCGGTAGAACCAAGAACGGAGATTGAATTTACCATTATATTACCTCATAATCATGTCCAAAAGAACGGACTTTGTGAAGACCGACACCCGCTAAAAAAGCCAATACGCCGATTCTTCAAGCAAAATCCTAAGCTATTGCGGGCAAAAGCACGACCAAAACCCCAATCATCGGAGCCGTAAAATGCATGCTGTCGAATCTGTCCAGCATTCCGCCGTGTCCGGGGATAATGTTCCCGTAGTCCTTTGTTCCGTACTGCCGCTTAACAGCTGAAAAAGCGAGGTCTCCGAATTGGCAGGCAAGGCTTCCGAGCAGTCCGTAAAGAGCAAGAAATAGGTAGTTGACCGTCATATCAAACTTTGTCAAAACGAACCCGTAAAGAAGCATAAATACGATTGCCGCAACAACTCCGCCAATGCAGCCGGCAACGGTCTTTTTTGGCGACAAATGCGGAAACGCCTTGCGATTACCCCAGAAATAGCCTGCAAAATACCCGCCGCTGTCGCTTGAAAAGGCAGCCACGAAGGGCAAAAACAGATAGGCCGAGCTGTTGTCGTCACGCAGACCGATTTTCACAAACGAGGCGAGAAGCATCGGCATTATACCGCCGGCAAATATCACATATAGGACGGTTTCAAGCTTTATATGTTCCTCCCTGCGGAATGAGAGCATTAGCTCCGCGAACATAATAACCGTTATCAAAAACATTGCCGTGGTGACAGCCGCGCCGTCGCGGACAAGAGAATAAACGACAGGCATTAAAAAGCCCACTGCCACTGCGTATATTTTGAATCTCAGCGGCATTTTGTCTTCGACACAACGTAAAAGCTCCCAAGCCGAGCCTGCTGATATAAGCCCCACCAAAATTGAAAACGCCCACAGCGGAGCGAAAAAGACTAAAAGTATAAAAAGCGGAATCGCTGTTATTCCGACAATCGTTCTGGTTTTCATTGTTTCTAGATCCTTTCCAATGCGGAAAATCGGCTTCAAGCCACGCTCTGATAAGCGGAAGGGTCAAACCCCGCCGTAGCGCCGGTCGCGCTGCTGGAACCATGCAATGGCACAGTTTATCTCATCCTGCGAGAAATCCGGCCAAAGGGTATCCGTAGTATAAAGCTCCGCGTATGCCGCCTGCCACAACAGAAAATTTGAAAGGCGCATCTCCCCGCCGGGTCTAATGATAAGGTCCGGATCAGGAATGCCGCCCGACCAAAGTCGCTTGGAAAACGCTTCCTCAGTAAACTCGGGGTCTTCGCCGTTTGCGAGCTCCTCGGCACAGGCTTTCGCGGCACGCAAAATTTCGTCCCGTCCGCCGTAGTTAAGGCATATGTTGACCTGACAGCCCTCATAGTGCGAGCTGATTTCGGTTGTGCGCTCAATTAGCTGCCGTAGCTTCGGAGAAAGCGGCGAAGGGTCGCCGAAGAACTTCATTTTAACTCTGTCACGCTCCATGCGGTCAATTGCTTCGTAAAGGTATTTCTCCAGAAGTCCCATTATTGTGGAAACCTCTTCCTGCGGACGCTTCCAATTTTCCGTTGAAAACGCGTACACAGTTAAGTATTGTATTCCGATGTCCTTGCAATATGTCGCAATCTTACGGAAGGTCTCCGCACCTTGCGCATGACCGGCCGTTCTGGGAAGTGCGCGCTTTTTTGCCCAACGTCCGTTGCCATCCATAATAATGGCAATATGGCGGGGGAGATTATCGAAATCCACTTCCCCCGCCTTCGCTTTAGTTTTGCCAAACAGCCTCATCAGATAGCCATTAGCTCCTTTTCCTTCTTTGCCGCAATGTTATCAATTTCCTTGATGTAGTCATCGGTAAGCTTCTGCATATCCTTTTCGATGTCCTTAAGGTCATCCTCGGTTATTTCAGATTTCTTCTTCTGCTCCTTAAAATCTTCCATTGCGTCGCGGCGGATATTACGAATTGCGACCTTTGCCTCCTCGGCATATTTCTTGACCTGCTTTATTAGGTCTTTTCTGCGCTCCTCTGTAAGCTGTGGGAATATAAGGCGGATAACCTTGCCGTCGTTATTCGGATTGATACCCAAATCGGACTCCAAAATTGCCTTTTCAATCATCTTTAGGCAAGCCGTATCCCAAGGCTGAATTGCAAGCGAGCGCGGGTCCGGCGTTGCAACGGAAGCAATTTGATTAATAGGCGTGGGGGTGCCGTAATATTCAACTCTGAGCTTGTCGAGAACGGCAGGGTTTGCGCGCCCTGCGCGGACAGAGTCGAACTGGCTGCCCAAAACCTCGGTGGTTTTTCTCATTTTCCCGATATATACCTGATAATTGTCTGACATTTGTTATCCCTCCGATATATTGTTTGTAAAACACAATAGTGTCGCGAACGTTCTATCGCCGTAAGCTAAAGGTCTGATTTTATTGAACGATGGTACCTATCTTTTCGCCCAAAACGACACGGACGATGTTTTCGGGATTTTTAAGTGCAAAGAGAACAACGGGAATCTTGTTGTCCATCGAAAGTGAGGTTGCGGTGGAATCCATAACAGCGAGGTGCTGGGCAAGAACCTCGTCATAGGTGATGGAATCGTATTTTACGGCAGAGGGGTCAAGCTTTGGATCGGCGGAATAAACGCCGTCCACGTTCTTTGCAAGAAGTATAGCATCAGCTTCAATTTCTGCTGCACGAAGAACTGCCGCAGTATCGGTGGAGAAGAAGGGGCTTCCCGTTCCGCAGCCGAAAATGACAACTCTTCCTAGTCCGAGATGCCGCATTGCCCGTCCACGTATATAGGGCTCGGCGATTGCGCGCATTTCGATGGCGGTTTGTACTCTGACATCGACCTCCATCTGCTCAAAAACATCTGCAAGCGCGAGACAGTTCATAGCGGTTGCCAGCATTCCCATATGGTCGGCGCGGGTACGCTCCATTTTTCCGCTTCCGTCCTTAACGCCGCGCCAAAAGTTGCCGCCGCCGACAACAATGCCGACCTCAACGCCAAGCTCAACGCATTTTTTGACTGCCGAGCAAACCTCATGGATAACATCGAAGTTAAGACCTCTGCCCTGCTCTCCGCCAAGCGCCTCTCCGCTTATTTTAAGAAGTACACGTTTGTATACCGGTTTATTGTCTTCCATATACTGTGCTCCGTTCTTTTCTGTTAATTCATTCCTAGGTATTTTAATATAAATGCTTGTATATTAAAAGTGTTTTCGCATAAAAAACGAAAATTTTACCGTTAGGACATAAATATACACTGTCGCTCAGCTGTTACCCTGCGCCAGTAAATTCCTTGCACAGATGGCGGATGCAGCATTTTTCGCATAGGGGCTTTCTCGCCGAGCAGACCGCTCTGCCGTGCAGCACCATTCGATGGCAAAAATCGGAGGATTTCTCCGGCGGTAACAGCTCCCACAGCTTCATTTCAATTTTCGTCGGGTCTTTAAGGTTATCGACAAGTCCTATGCGGTTTGTCAGTCTGATACAGTGCGTATCAACAACCACGGCAGGCTTTCCAAAAACATCGCCCAAAATCAAATTCGCGGTTTTACGTCCCACCCCGGGAAGCGAGGTTAAAGCCTCCATTGTGTCCGGCACCCTACTGCCGAAACGACCGATAAGCTCGTTTGCACATTTTATTATATCGTTTGCTTTCGAGTGATAAAAACCGCAGGAGCGAATAATTTCCTCAAGCTCCGAAAGCTCCGCCTCCGCAATTTCCTCAAGCGTCGGATATCTTTCATATAGAACGGGAGTAATCTTGTTCACTCTCTCGTCCGTACACTGTGCGGCAAGCCTCGTTGCAAAAAGCAGCTCATAGTCCTTTTCGTAATTTAAGGAGCATTCAGCAATGGGATATTCATCTTCAAGCCCTAGTACTATCTCATTAATTTGTTCTGTGGTTCTCACGGTGTCCCCCTTAACTTACTTATGTCTTCCTTATGGCAATAGTATAACATTGTCCTTTGAAAAATCAAAGTTTTTTCACATTTAGCCAGTTGTCAAGGCACTGCGATTCGGATATAATAATGAGTAAGAAAAATATAATTGGTTAACATTGTACATGCTATATCCTAAACACCCCGTACTTTAGCATTTTTTATGCCGCAATGTTCCTCAACTATAAAAAAAGAACTTCGGAGGGCGCACAAATGATGGTGGAAAATCAACTTGAAGTTATCGCACAGCAGGACAAAGAAGTCGCGGACGCAATGGCTCTGGAGCTGAACAGACAAAGGAGCAACATTGAGCTAATAGCCTCGGAAAACCTTGTCAGCCCGGCTGTGCTTGCCGCTGTCGGCAGCGTGCTCACAAATAAATATGCCGAGGGCTATCCAGGCAAACGCTATTACGGCGGCTGCCAGTATGTTGACGTAGTTGAAGAAATTGCAATTGAGCGCTGCAAAAAGCTTTTCGGCTGTGAATATGCAAATGTCCAGCCCCACAGCGGCTCTCAGGCGAACTATGGCGTCTACCTCGCTCTGTGCAATCAGGGCGACACAGTTCTCGGCATGGACCTCGATGCCGGCGGTCACCTCACCCACGGCTATAAGGTCAATTTCTCCGGAAAAAACTACAAGGCCTTTTCCTACAGCGTCAACCCCGAAACGGGTCTTATTGATTACGACGAGCTTCGCAGGATTGCCCTTGAAGTTCAGCCAAAGATGATTATTGCAGGGGCTTCCGCCTATCCTCGCATTCTCGAATTCGACAAATTCTCAGCAATCGCAAAGGAATGCGGAGCTTACCTCATGGTCGATATCGCCCATATCGCTGGGCTTGTCGCCGCCGGACTTCATCCCTCGCCCTTCGGCTATGCCGACGTTGTAACCACCACCACTCACAAAACGCTACGCGGTCCTCGCGGCGGCGCAATCATGACAAATGACCCCGAGATTGCTAAAAAAATCAACAGCGCAATTTTCCCCGGAAGCCAGGGCGGCCCGCTTATGCACGTTATCGCAGGCAAGGCCGTTGCCTTCGGCGAGGCCTTACAGCCCGAATTCGCCGCTTATCAGGCGCAACTCCACGAAAACTGCTCAATTCTCGCCGCCGAGCTGCTTAAGCGAGGACTGAACCTTGTTTCCGGCGGAACGGACAACCATCTGGTACTGCTCGATCTCCGCGGAACAGGTATTTCCGGACGTGAGCTTGAAACTCGTCTGGACGAGGTTCACATCACCACCAACAAAAACAAAATCCCCGGCGACCCACTCAGCGCTAAGGAAACCAGCGGTTTGCGCCTCGGCACTGCCGCTGTGACAACTCGCGGCTTCGTCGGAGCGGACATGGTTGAGGTTGCTGATTTACTTAGCCTTGCCATCCGGGATTTTGACGCCAAAAAGGAAGAAATCAACGAGCGTGTTGCCGCTCTTTGCAAAAAATACCCCCTTTACGAATAACCGGCTTTAGGAATAATTGACCTCACGAATAAATTATAATATCGGCTGCTTATCAGCAACAAAAAAGCCGATAAGGGAACCCCTTATCGGCTTTTTTGGCTGATTTATAGGTGTTTTATTGCTATTTATATGCATAATTTGGCCTCAAATTGATGATTTTATGTCTTTTTATGCCGTTTTTGGGCACTATTATTTGCACGAACGCGTGCAAAAAGGAGGCACAGCCATGTACAGACCGCTTGCGGACGAGCTTCGTCCGAACACACTCGACGAGGTCGTCGGTCAAGGCGAAATTCTCGGCGAGCATTCCATGCTTCGTCGCATAATTGACTCCAAGCAAATACCCAACATGATTTTTTACGGCCCTTCCGGAACGGGCAAAACAACCGTTGCGAGCATAATCGCCGAAAGGACAAACCGCGCCCTGCGAAGGCTTAACGCGACAACGGCGGGCATTGCCGACATCAAGGCGATTATCGACGAGCTTGACACGCTGATGGCTCCCGAAGGCGTTTTGCTCTATCTCGACGAGATTCAATACTTTAACAAGAAGCAGCAGCAGTCGCTGCTGGAGTTCATCGAAAACGGAAAAATCACGCTTATCGCCTCCACAACCGAAAATCCGTATTTTTACGTTTTTAACGCCATTTTAAGCCGTTCTACAATTTTTGAATTTAAGCAGCTGGACGCAAACGACGTTGAAAAAGCCGTTGTCCGTGCCATCGCCTTTCTTGAAAAACGCGATATGGTGAAAATCGACTGCGAATACGGCGTGACGGCTCACATTGCCCAAAGCTGCGGCGGTGATGTCCGAAAGGCAATAAACGCCATTGAGCTGCTCTACAGCGCCTGCAAGGGTGCGCTGTCCACCGTGACACTCACGCTTTCGGATGCAGAGCAGGTTTCGCAAAAAAGCTCCATGCGTTATGACCGCGAGGGCGACGCGCACTTTGACATTGTTTCGGCTCTTATGAAGTCCTTACGCGGAAGTGACCCAGACGCCGCCCTGCACTATTTGGCAAGGCTCTTGGAGGCTGGCGACCTCATCGGCGCTTGCAGACGCATACTGTGCTCGGCAAGCGAGGACATCGGTCTTGCTTATCCGATGGCTGTGCCGATAGTCAAGGCCTGCGTGGACTCCGCCCTGCAGCTTGGTCTGCCCGAGGCACGGCTGCCGCTTGCGGAGGCTGTTATTCTTCTTGCAACCGCGCCAAAATCCAACAGCGGCGTTTTGGCGATAGACAAAGCCTTTGCCGATGTCCGCGCCGGTAAGGTCGGCGATATTCCGCGTGAGCTTCAAAATGTCCACGCGGACTCGTCAGAGCATAAGCGTGAGCAAAACTACAAATATCCCCACAGCTTCCCAAACCATTGGGTAAAGCAGCAGTATCTGCCTGACGAGCTGAAAAACGCCAGTTATTACGATTACGGCGACAACAAGACCGAGCAGGCGGCAAGGGCTTATTGGGATTCTATCAAGGGCAAATAAGGCTTCACCCCCGAAGCACACTTTCAAACGGAGGTTTTTCTGTGGATATAAGAGTTAATGACATTCTGACAATGAAAAAGGTTCACCCCTGCGGCGAAAAGCGTTGGCTTGTTCTGCGAACGGGCATGGACTTCAAGCTCCGCTGTCTTGGCTGCGGACATGAGGTTATGGGCCCGCGCAGCAAGTTCGAGAGAAATATCCGTTCGGTGGAGCGGAAGGAAGAAACAAATCAGTAATTATATTGGGAGGAAAAGTTATGTCCGTTGAGGAGCAATATTCCTCCGATGTTGAAGCAATAATATCGCACAGATATGATAACGGAGCAGACTATTGGACAACGCCTGACAAACGTCTTATAAAAGGCTCTCCCTTCTCTACCTTAGACAGCGTAATGTACTTATTAGAACTAGGCATCTCCCCCTCCGAAGCCCTGATGAAAGATGCCGCCGACTTAATATTCAGCACTTGGAGGGAGGACGGGCGTTTTAAGCTCTATCCTCAAGGCGGTATTTACCCCTGCCATACCGCAAATGCGGCTAATGTGCTTTGTCACATGGGCTATGCCTCCGATGTCAGACTGCAAAAAACCTTTTCACACCTTCTTGACACTCAGTATGGCGACGGAGGCTGGCGCTGCAACAAGTTTAGCTTTGGCCGAGGTCCTGAAACGGAGTATTCAAACCCCTTGCCAACCCTTACCGCACTTAACGCTTTCCGCTTTAGCAACTATCTCAACATTGGGCCGGCGCTTGACAAAGCTGTCGATTTTTTGCTTGAGCATTGGACAATACGGAAACCGATTGGTCCATGCCACTATGGAATTGGAACCTTGTTTATGCAGACCGAATACCCCTTCTGTAATTACAACCTTTTTGTTTATGTCTATGTTTTGTCATCTTATAATCGAGCAAAGGACGACAAGCGGTTTCTTGAAGCCTTGAAAGCTCTGGAGTCCAAAATGGTCGATGGGCAGATTGTGGTTGAACGCGTTAATCAAAAACTTGCCGGACTTTCTTTCTGTAAAAAGGGTGAACCGAGCGCTTTAGCAACCTTACGCTATCATGAGATACTAATGAATCTCGGCAGAAATTAGACCTCAGATGTTTCATGATTACTAAGGCAAAAGGTCTTTGCATATATGACAGCATGAAATAGCATTCAGAAGCAGAGCGTTTAACATCGAACGCTCTGCTTCTGTGACAAATTAATATAATACAAGAGCGCACCGAATTCTATATCCGGTGCGCTCTTTACGTTTATTATGACTTGAGCTTGACCCACATCTGGTCGTAGTAATCCAAGGTTGCCTGCGGAAGGTTAATATATGCTTCGCAGGTTGCAAGCGTTGCATCATCTGGATACATGATTGCTTTTGTAAAATCATCAACCTCGATAAGGTCTTTGACCTCCTTGTTGGGGCTGGTGTATCCGATGAACTCGGAGTTTGCCATGCTCTGCTCCGTGCCCGACATGAAGCTGATAAACGCCTCGGCATTTGTCTTGTTCTCGGCATCCTTGAGAATGCACATCGCGTCGACAAACACGTTCGAGCCTTCTTTGGGAATACAGAACTTGAGATTTGGGTTGTTCTGGTGCATCGTCAGATAGTCACCTGCGTAATAGGGGCCAATGCCCGCCTCTCCGCTTTCGAGCTTATCGAAAATCTGATCCATAACATAGCCCTGCAGCAGGGGCTTTTGCTGCTTTAGAAGCTCGCTGGCCTCGTTAAGCTCGGCTTCGTCAGTTGTGTTAAGCGAATATCCAAGATATTTCAGCGCAATTCCCATCGCGTCGCGGGAATTGTCAAACATCAGGATATTGCCGAAATTTTTCTCATCGAACAGAGCGCTCCAGCTATCGACCTCACCGACAAGCGCCGGGTCATAGATGATTCCCGTTGTGCCCCACATATAAGGCACGCTGTAAGTGCCGTCGGGGTCATAGGCCATGTTTTTAAGGCTATCCTCAATCAGAGAATAATTTGGAATGTTCGTGTAGTCGATGGGTGCCAGCATATCCTCGTCGATAAGGCGAGAAATCATATAGTCCGAGGGAATGATAACGTCGTAGCTGACGCCCCCCTGCTTAATAACCGAATACATCTGCTCGTTGGACTCAAAGGTTTTATAGTTGACCTTTATCCCCGTTTCGCTTTCGAACTGTGAGATGAGGTTTGTGTCGATATATTCGCCCCAGTTGTAAACATTTACGACCCCGTTGGGTGTTTTGCTGCCTCCGCAGCCTGCAAACAGGCACATAAGCATAACAGCGCTTATGACAATTGAAATTGCTTTTTTCATTAAACTGCTCCTTTCAGCATTTTCTCTTTTTTGATTTCGCTTTTGTGCTGTCTGGCTTCACGCACATTGACAACAACAAGAAGAATCAGAACAACGGCAAAGAGAAGTGTGGAAATGGCGTTGATTTCCGGACTTATTCTGCGGCGTGTCATGGCGTAAATCGTCATAGAAAGCGTTTGAACGCTGCTGCCCGCCGTGAAATAGCTGATAACAAAGTCATCCACCGACATTGTAAACGCAATCAGCAGTCCGTTTACTATGCCCGGCATAATCTCGGGGATTATTACCTTATAAACCGTTTGGAACCAAGTACAGCCCAAGTCCTGAGCCGCCTCGAAAAGGTTGCGGTCAAGCTGATAGAGCTTTGGCATAACCGAAAGGATGATATAAGGAATGTCAAAGCTGATATGCGCTATCAGAAGCGTTCCAAAGCCAAGCTGAAAGCCCAGCGCAGCCCCTGCTGACACGAAAAGCAGCGCGAGGGATACACCCGTTATTATGTCCGCATTGATTACCGGAATGTTATTCACCGTTAAAAGCGGACTTCTCCACTTCTTTTTCATGTTATAGAAGCCGATTGCGGCAAAGGTGCCGATAATCGCAGCGATAACGGAGGCGATAACCGAAACAGTAAGCGTCGTTTCAAGCGAGGACATTATAAGGCTGTCGTTAAAAAGCTGCTTGTACCAATCAAGCGTGAATCCCGACCAGATTGTGCGGCTTTTTGTGCTGTTGAAGGAGAACACGATTAAAAACACTATCGGCGCATACAGGAAAAGATAGGTGAGCGCGGTGAAAATTTTGCCGCCTGTATATTTCTTTTTCACATGACCACCGCCTGTTCCTCACCCTCGCCAAAGCGGTTCATGACGCTCATGCAGATTACAACTATAACCATCATAATGAGGGATATTGCGGAGCCCAGGTGCGGATTATAGGCAGCACCCGTGAACTGCATTTCGATGAGGTCGCCCAAGAGCATAACAGTTCCGTTGCTTAAAAGCTTTGAAATTACGAAGGTGGAAACTGCGGGGACAAAAACCATTGTTATTCCGCTGATTACGCCCGAAAGGCTGAGCGGTAATATGACTTTCCTGAAAACCGTTCTGCTGTTTGCGCCCAAATCCTCCGCCGCTTCGATGACAAAGGGGTCAATTTTGACGATGACGCTTTGAATCGGCAGAATCATAAACGGAAGGTAGTTATAGACCATGCCCAAAACTACCGCGCCGCTCGTGTTGATTAGTTGGAAGTGCGTGATTGGCGTGTAGCTGGGGTCAGCTGCGTGTATTCCGTTTATCCAGTCGAAAACACCGATGGACGCGAAAAAGCGGTTGATTAGACCGGTGTTTTCAAGGATTGACATCCACGCATAGGTTCGCAGAAGAAAATTAATCCACATGGGCAGCATGATGAGCATGATTAAAACGCGCTGGGATTTCGGGCTCATGCGGCTGATGGCAAGCGCAACGGGGTAGCCGATGAGAAGACAGACAACAGTCGCGAGAAAAGCCAGCCACAGGCTGCGCCCGAAAACCGGAATATAATCTGTCATACCCGAAAAATTGCCAAGAGTAAACGAGCCATCCGAGCTTGTAAACGCATAGACGGCAATTAGTATAATCGGGATAACGACAAAAAGCGCCATCCAAAAGACGTAAGGATAGGCAAAGGATTGCTTTCGAAAGTGCTCAAAAAAGTCCTTTATAGACCTCGTGGTGTCGCTGATGCCCTTTTCGGAGCGGAGAGGCGCCGCGCTTTTACTCATCGTCCTGCCCTCCACCTTCGGGGTCGGCGGAAAGCTCATCATATTCGGCGCTGTAGGAGCTGTAATCTCCGTAAAGTCCCGAATACTCGCTCTTTTTCATAATGTGGAAGCCGTCCGGGTCAATCTTTACGCCGATTTTCGCACCGACGGGTGAGTGGTCTGTGGTTTGGATAAGCCACTTGAAGCCCTGAAAATCGACGATAATGTCGTATTGCATTCCCTTGAAGGTGACCTCGGTCACTGTACCTGTAATCTGTCCCTGAGAAACGGGCACTATGTCGATATCCTCAGGTCTTATGACTACGTCAACCGGCTCGTTCGGTGCAAAGCCCTTGTCAAGGCACTGGAAGTTGCGTCCGTACATTTTTACGGTGTTGTCCGACACCATGACGCCGTCTATAATGTTGCTCTCGCCGATAAAATCAGCGACGAAAGCGTTTTTCGGTTCGTTATATATATCCAAAGGAGTACCTATTTGCTGAATTTCGCCCTTGTTCATAACAACGACGGTATCAGACATTGTTAGGGCTTCCTCCTGATCATGCGTTACATAAATAAAAGTAATTCCCACCTGCTTTTGGATTTGCTTAAGCTCTCGCTGCATGTCCTTGCGAAGCTTCAAATCCAAGGCGCCCAGCGGTTCGTCTAAAAGCAAGACCTGCGGCTTGTTAATTACCGCTCTGGCTATGGCGACACGCTGCTGCTGTCCGCCTGAAAGCTGGCTGACAGTTCGCTTTTCGTAGCCCTTGAGAGCAACCAGCTCCAGAGCTTCGTGCACCCTTTGCGTAATTTCTTCTTCCGAAAGCTTTGGTCTTTGAATTCTAAGGCCGAAAGCAATGTTCTCAAATACGTTAAGGTGCGTAAACAGCGCGTACTTTTGGAAAACCGTGTTTATTTTGCGCTTGTGCGGCGGAACATCATTTATCTTCACACCGTCAAAAAGCACCTTGCCGGAATCGGACTTTAAAAAGCCGCCGATTATACGCAGGGTGGTTGTTTTTCCGCAGCCCGAGGGGCCAAGCAGTGTGAGGAATTCTTTGTCTTTAATTGTTAAATTAATTGAGTCGAGTACGACCTCGCCGTCAAATTCCTTTCGGCAATTCTCAAGTCGTATGAGTTCTTTGGCCATTGGCGTCCCCCTTTGAGTTTGATACCGACCAGATACCGCAAGCAAAAGGATGCGCATCATGCCAAGGGTCGATATTTCCCGATTATATTACATATTATCAGTGTTTTCGTGCGCTAATTGGGTACAAAAATTTTTACGCAAAATTCAATATATATATAAATATGTCAGTTGTCAACGGAAAAATCAAAATCGAAATATTTTTCGACAAAATCAATGTTTTCAATTGAAAACGTCTGCCCGCACAGGTAATTTAGCACTCCCGCGTCGGTAGTAAACGCAAATTTGAGGCGATAGGAATACAGTGCCTGTGCCTTCTCGCCATACTCCCTGTTTTTATGCTCAAGGCCATACTTTCCGTCGCCCAGAAGCGGACTGCCTGTTGCCGCCATTTGTGCGCGGATTTGGTGTGTGCGTCCTGTTATGAGGTGGCACTCAACAAGAGAGAGGCCTTTTTTTGTTTGCAAGGTGCGATATTCCGTGACGGCTTCCTTGGCGCCCGGGCAGCTCTGTTTTTTAACAAAAACTTGATTTTTGGCTGCGTCTTTGAATATCCAGTCGCGCAGGACTCCGGAGCTTGGCTTTGGCTTTCCGTAAACGGCGCAGAGGTAATATTTATCAATTTCCCTGTCTTTTATCTTTTCGTTCATAATGCGAAGAGCCTCGGCGTTTTTCGCGGCGATTACAATGCCACCCGTGTTGCGGTCAATGCGGTTGCAAAGTGCGGGAGAAAAGGAGTTTTCTCCCCTCGGATTCCACTCGCCCTTTTGATAGACATAGGCCTGAATGTTTGAAATCAGCGTGTCGTAGGTCCATTCGCCTGCGCTGTGGCATAACACACCGGGTTTTTTGTCCACAAGGAGAATGTTCTCGTCCTCGTAGACGACGGTGAGCTTTGGTGCTGACACCTTTAGGTATGCGTTTTCCTCCGAGGGCATTTCGAAAAACTCGTCGTTTATATAGAGCTGCAAAACATCTCCAGCCATCACCTTGTCGTCGCGCTTTGCGCCCTTGCCGTTAAGCTTGATTCGCTTTAAGCGGATATATTTTTGCAGCAACGAATCGGGCAAAAGAGGAACAGCCTTGCCTACAAAGCGGTCAAGGCGCTGATTTGCGTCATTTTTTGCAACGTTAAGTTCTTTCATATGTTTCTCCAAAATAATTTGTAAAATCCCGAAAAAGTATTATAATAGTGTATGAAGCTCAGTGCTTGAGCTTGGATGTCGCCTATCTGCTCATACCAGCTAAATAATGTTCGTGTATTTGACATTATAACATTTAATCATCTAATAGTATATATCATTTTTTTGTTGACAAGCCGCGATATATAAATTATAATGCTTAAGCGACTATGTGAGGTGCTCAATGAGGCTTAATCTCTGCGAAATTATCGATGTGCCCGGCGGCTTAATGCCGTTTTCTTGTGAACTTGAAACGGAAAGGCTCGCTTGCCCGGCTATTAAGACTTTTGTTTCTTCGCCTTTTGCAGAGGGACAAATCCGAAATATGGCCGGTACTCTCACACTGACCGGAACGATAAAAGCCGAAATGGTCTGCATCTGCGACAGATGTTCTGCCGAATTCCACTGCATTAAGGAGCTTCCCTTGGAAGCACAGATTGCGGCTGATTTGTCAGACGAAGACAACCCCGAAGTTTTCCCGCTTGAAGGTGACTGGCTGGATTTGAGCGATTTGCTCGAAACCTGCTTCATCCTGACTACCGAGACAAAATTTCTCTG
Source organism: Oscillospiraceae bacterium (assembly GCA_018053145.1). Lineage (GTDB taxonomy): Bacteria > Bacillota > Clostridia > Oscillospirales > Oscillospiraceae > UBA2658. The sequence goes on from JAGPMA010000024.1 coordinate 21,742, forward strand.
CAAAGAGGATTGCGCTGGGCTTTGTCCTATCTGCGGCAAAAACCTTGATGACGGCCTCTGCGGCTGCAAAAAGGAAGTCGATCCAAGACTAGCTGTATTAGGTCAGCTTTTGGATAACAATAACTAAAAAAAGCTGTCAAACCAGCTAACAACAGGAGGTGTCACCATGGCGGTTCCAAAGAGAAAAACTTCAAAAGCGAGAAGAGATAAAAGACGCAGCTCCGTTTGGAAACTCGAAGTACCCGGTATTGTTGCGTGCCCCAACTGCGGCGCGTATCATCTGCCCCACCGCGTATGTAAAGCCTGCGGATATTATAATGGACGCAAGGTTCTCGACGTTAAGAAGTAAAATGATTAGCTTTAGGAGAGGAGGCACACGCCCCCTCTCTTTTTGCTTTGCACTCAGAAGCTTAAAGATGTCCCACCCCGCAAAAAGCAACTTAAAAATTTCTCATACAAGCTCATCTTGTCGGTGAACAATTCACTATAACTCAATAAGGTGGCGGCTAAAGCCTCGGTTTTTATGCGCTCTTTGCTTGCTTCGTCAGCGCCGCCCTAACGTATCTACATACGCCTACAGGCGGCGCTTTCTCGCCTGCGGGCCATCTTTTGCACTCTGTCTGCGGAAAGGACCGGTCAAGCCATGAGCTCTGTCATTAAGAAGATTGAAAAGCACAGTCCCCTTTTGCACAAGGCAAAAATCGGGGACAAGCTTTTGAGCATCAACGGCAAAGATATTACCGATGTGCTCGACTATAAATTCTTTTCTTACGACACGCGGCTTGAAGTCGTGATTGAAGCCGAAAACGGACAAAAGCGCACTGTCAAGGTGAAAAAAGCGGCGGGCGGCGATCTCGGGCTTGAATTTGAAACCTATCTGATGGACAGGGCTCGCGCCTGTAAAAACCGTTGTGTGTTTTGCTTTGTCGACCAGCTCCCAAGAGGTATGCGTAAGACCTTATATTTCAAGGACGATGACGCGAGACTGAGCTTTTTGACAGGTAACTACATCACGCTCACAAATCTCTCTGAGCGCGAAATTGACAGAATAATCGATTTGCGAATAAGCCCTATTAATGTTTCTGTGCATGCCACCGAGCCCGCTCTGCGAGCAAAGCTTTTGGGGAATCCCGAAGCGGCGGGCGGCTATGAGCTTATTAAACGGCTTGCCTCCGGCGGAATCACGATGAATTGCCAGATTGTTTGCTGCCCCGGTCTTAACGACGGCGACGCTCTTTCGCAAAGCATGAGCGACCTTGCCGCGCTTTATCCGCAGGTGTATTCGGTTTCGATAGTTCCGGTTGGACTTACGAAATACAGGGAGCATCTTTTTCCGCTCAGGCCGTTTAATAAGGACGAGGCTATTGAAACCATTGCCAGAATCAACGCTTTCGGTGATAAATGCCTTGAAGAGCACGGAAGCCGAATTTTCTTTCCCTCGGACGAGCTTTATTTGAAGGCGGAGCTGCCCATTCCCGAGGACGAATACTACGAAAACTACACTCAGCTCGAAAACGGCGTGGGTCTTTTGCGACTGCTGGAGGTCGAGTTTTTGTCTGCGCTGGAATATGAGGATGTAAAATGTGACGGATTGGCATTTTCTATTGCAACAGGTGTTTCAGCAGCGCCATTTTTGTCAAAGCTAATAGTGACAGCGCAGCAAAAATATGCTAACATTAACGGTAAGGTTTTTCCGATTATAAACGACTTTTTCGGACACACAATAGACGTTGCAGGGCTTGTTACGGGTGGCGACCTAATTGCCCAGCTTCGCGGCAAGGACTTGGGTGAGCGGCTTCTCATACCGCAGAGCATGCTCCGCGACGGTGAGGGCGTTTTTCTGGACGATGTCACAATTGACGAGATCGAAAACGCTCTTAACATTAAAGTCATCCCTGTCGGACAGGATGGTAATGACCTTTTTCTTGCTATTACAGGCAATTTTTCGAAACAAGATTTGACATACCCAAAAGCTTAAATACTACGAGAATAAAAAACAGAAGGAGGGCAACTTATGAAACCGCTTGTTGCCATAGTGGGGCGTCCGAATGTGGGCAAATCCCTGCTTTTTAACAGAATAGTCGGGCAGAGGCTCTCCATTGTTGAGGACACTCCGGGCGTTACGCGCGACAGGCTCTATGCCGACTGCGAATGGAACGGTGTGAAATTCGATGTTGTTGACACCGGAGGAATCGAGCCTTCGACAGATGATGAGATTTTGCTGTTCATCCGCGAACAGGCCCAGATAGCCATTGATACGGCTGACGTCATCGTATTTGTCACCGAAATTGGAACGGGCGTCACCGCCGCTGACATGGACGTTGCAAGCATTCTGCTGCGTTCACGCAAGCCCATCGTGCTTGTTGTCAACAAAATGGACACCACCGGCGGAATAGACCCCAATTTTTACGAATTTTATTCACTCGGGCTCGGAGACCCAATTGCCGTATCAGCTGTTCACGGGCATGGAACGGGCGATATGCTCGATGCCTGCGTTTCGGCACTTCCCAAGCTTGAGCAGAACGAGGACGAGGATGATCGTATCAAGGTTGCCGTTATCGGTAAGCCAAATGTCGGAAAATCCTCTCTTATAAACCTAATCCTGGGAGAAAACCGCTGCATCGTTTCAAACGTTGCAGGCACAACGCGTGACGCTGTCGACAGCCGCGTGGACAACGAATTCGGCAAGTATGTGTTTATCGACACTGCGGGAATTCGCCGCAAATCCAGAGTTGACGACCGCATCGAAAGATTCTCCGTCATGCGTGCCCAGCTCGCTATCGAGCGCGCCGACGTGTGCCTTATTATGATTGACGCGCGCGAAGGCGTTACGGAACAGGACACAAAAATCGCAGGTCTTGCGCATGAAGCCGGCAAGGCAAGCGTTATTATTGTAAACAAATGGGATTTAATCGAAAAAGACTCGAAAACGATGGACAAAATGCGCATTGCTGTTAAAGAGGACTTCAGCTTCATGTCCTATGCCCCCATTCTTTTTATATCCGCCGTGACGGGCCAGCGCATACCGCGAATTTTTGAGCTTGTGAACTATGTCGACAATCAGAGCGCTATGCGCATTACCACGGGTATGCTCAACAACGTCCTGGCCGACGCTCAGGCAAGGGTTCAGCCTCCCACCGACAAGGGCAAGCGTCTTAAGATTTACTACATGACTCAAACCGGAATCCGTCCACCCAATTTTGTTGTTTTTGCAAACAGCCGTGAGCTTTTCCATTTTTCATATCAGCGATATATTGAAAACCAGATTAGAAGTGTTTTTGGATTGGAGGGTACGCCCATTCGCATGGTTATCAGGCAAAAGGGTGATACGGAATAATGGCAAAGATAACAATGCTATTGGCGATTACGGGCCTTGTGTCCTATCTTTTGGGCGGAATTAACGGTTCGATTATTGCCTCAATGAGTTTTTTTAATAAAGATGTCCGCCATTTCGGCAGCGGGAATGCGGGACTTACGAATTTTGCGCGCACCTTCGGCGTTAAGGGCGCGGTTATAGTAATTCTCGTCGATGTGCTGAAAACAGTTGCCGCTGTAATGCTTGGACGCTGGCTGCTCGGAATGGTCGGTTATCCGATGATTGGTAAAATGTTCGCCGGCTTCTGCGCTATGCTTGGCCATGTCTACCCTGTATATTACCATTTTCATGGTGGCAAGGCCGTTTTATGCGTGGGAACTCTTGCATGGATGGCTGATTGGCGTATAGGGCTTATCTGCTGGGCGATATTCCTAGTAGTTGTCATATTCACGAAATACGTTTCCTTGGGTGCTATGGCGAGTGTTGTCTTCCTTCCTATCGGCATCTGGGCTTTCAGTTACACCGGCCTTGAAGGCGTTTTGGGTCTTCTCTGCGCGCTGCTGATGATTTTTGCTCATCGTGAGAACATTAAAAGGCTTTTAAAGCATACCGAAAGCAAGCTCAACATTGGCGGCAAAGGTAAAAGCGACTGAGAACGGAATTTTCATGCAAAATACTATCGGGACAGAAAACGAAAATGAGGATTTCTGTCCCGATATTTTTATGCGTTATGCCCTCTTTCTTCCTCAGTTTAGGTGTAAACGATATTGACAACAGGATTAAAATCTGTTAGTATACCTCTTGCGGCGGCATTAAAGTCGCGGCGCTTTGGGGGTATAGCTCAGCTGGGAGAGCGTCTGACTGGCAGTCAGAAGGTCAGCGGTTCGATCCCGCTTATCTCCACCATCATAAAGTCTTGTAATCTCAATGGTTACAGGGCTTTTTGATTTTCCTCACACTTCTCAATTTTAGCTCTTTTCTAACGCCTTTTCTAACACCTATATAGCTTTCTCCGAAAGATGACTTGAGAGCATATCAGCCATGTTCTTTTTGCGGCTCACATCTAGGTGTGAATAGATATTGGCGGTCATCCTTATATCGGAGTGTCCTAGCCATTCTTGAACGTCCTTAAGGGAAAAATCCATGTTGATTAGGAAACTTGCGCAGCTATGGCGCAGCTCATGGAATCGAATGTGAGGTAAGCCGTTTTTCTCTAACAGTTCACTAAATCTGTGCGTCACATAGTCAGGAGCAAACGGTCTGCCATCATCCCACTTGAGTATGTAATCATTCACCGTGTATTCCCTGCCGAACAGTTTTCTATTTGCCCTCTCCTGCTCTTTAAGGTCTAGTAGCAGCGTCCTGACTTCTGGCATAAGCGGAAAGCTTCTGTGACTGGCAGCGTTCTTTGTCTTATCCTTTTCCACGATATCAACAACTTTTGTTACCGTGTGCTTTATGGTTAGCGTTCCATTTTCAAAGTCTACGCTGTCCCACTTCAAGCCGAGGACTTCACTTCTGCGCAATCCATAAACTGCCGTGAGCTTTACAAGCGGATATAGTGGCTCGTCCTTAATGGATTCTAACAGAGTGTTAAGCTGCTCTACGCTGTAGAATTTAGACTCATACCGCTGCATTTGTGGCAGGTTTACTTGCTCACATGGGTTATTTGGAATGATACCATCCCTTACAGCGTCTTTCAGTGTTTGAAACAAGATATTCTTATGAAGCCGCAGACTTTGAGGCGATAAACCGCCCTTTCCATCAATGCGTCCATTTTTACTCTTTTCATCGAAATATGCTTGCAGCACTCGGCGGTTAACATCAAACAGCTTTATTTGCATTGCATCGAAGTACGGCAGCAGTTGAGACTTTGCCAAGTACTCATTACCTTGCAGTGTCACAACATCTACTCGCACAGCCGAAGCCTTTAGCCATTGACGTATAGCGTCACTGAATAGCATATCACTGTAAACGAGGTTTTCTCTTGCTTCATATTCGCGTAGCTTTTCCCTTAATATCAGCTCCGCACGTTTCTTGTTTCCCTTGACTGTCAGACCTGATGAAATCCATTTGGGCTTGCGCTTTCCGTTCTTGTCATAGGTATTAATAACTATGTAGTATTTATCATTTTTGATTTGTAGGCTTCCTGTCATAATAACTCCTTTCCAAAACAGAACTAGCCTACCATTACGCAATAATATTGTATCTGGAACTCTGTATATAGTCAATCAAACAGCACTTTGGAATAAGTATTTTTCTTCCTATGCGCTTGTAGCCAATTACATGGTTACTTATAAGCTCATAGGCTTTGTTTTTACCTATCCCAAGAGCTTCGGCTAATTGTTCTACCGTAAGTACATCTGGATATTCTTTGAACATTCTTCTCCTTTCCGATTATTCTTTAAGCCAACCGTCACCATCTTTTGCGTCTGGTAACATTTCGTAATTGTGATTTATTCTCCTCAACAGAGCTTCCCACGTCTCTTTCTGCTCTGCTTGTATGTTTCGGTATTGCTGTTCTAACGGAATGTTAGATAATATGTAAACCTTTGTGTAGCAAGCTTGTTTGTTTGAGTATCGACACGGCAATACCATCGGATATCCGTCTAAATAGTGTAAAAGCTCCGATATAAGCAAACTACTTCTGAATTCATCAAAAAGCATTACGTCCTGCCCTTTGTACTCATCAAATGGATGAATATAGTTTGTCACCTTGTAGACTTTATCGTAGCCGTATTCTTCCATAACACTTCGTGTCTTTCCAACACCTGCTGCTCCCCACAGATATGTAACATCAAGTTTCCGAAATATGTTCTTGTACTTTTCTTCTTGATACGTTTGCCTTGTGCGGTCTATCTTTTCAAGCTTGCTCATTGCATTCGGATATGCTTCTAATATTTCATAATTGCTTGCGCCCTCTTTTACCATCTGGACGATAGCCGTTGTTTCTTTTGCGCCCTCGGCTCTGTCAGGCGGCAGCTCTCCGTATTCTTCAAATGTGTTTGAAAGGTTTGTTTCTTTCTTTTTGTCCTCTGCCCATTTGCCCTCTTTACGAATGTAATCACGGTTTTCTTGATTGCTGCCCTTTGAAGGCTCTAAATGTGCGCCATAGAAAGGCTTTTGTAACGCTGCGAATTCTACCGCATTTTTAAATACTACAAACAAATGAGTATGAGGTGTTCCCTCTTCTCCTATTTCATCGCACATACACCAGTAGACCATACTTGAAAATGTACCAAGTGCGTTTTTTATGTATTCATGCGACCAGTCATGTTTTTCAGGGTTATTAAGCGTAAGCTGATATTTTCTGCTTGCTTGTGTCCTTGCCAATTTCTTATCCTTTCTTTTTGTACACTGTACACATGCAAAGGGTAATACTTACCTTTGCATGTGGATTGACGGTCTACGTTTTGTATCGTATAATAATAGCCACATCGTTTATCAACAATTTAATCGTGGTTGTAAAATTAATCAATAGCTTATTCCTGTATTTTACACTTTATTAACACTATTATTTGTTTCGTATATTATAATGCTTTCGGAAGCTAGTATTTGGAGGTATCTCAATGAATGACAACCCCAACAATCCGTTTTCCCCTTATGAGCTGCAATTCAGCGTTCAGGAGCGAAAAGCAATGGTAGCCGAAATGCTTAGAGAGTTGCGGAAAGCTAAAGGTTATCAGCAAAAGGAAATTGCAGAGCTTCTTGGTATATCCCCGCAAACCTATAACGGTTATGAAACTGGACGCAATGAGCCACCCATTGAGGTGCTTGTCCGTTTTTCATATTTGTATGAATTACCTATCGATATGTTAGTACAGAAAGACCGCCAGCATAAAGAAAATGAAAGCGTAATGGTGACAGTCACTAAAATGGACGAAGAAATCGCAGCCATAAAGAAGCAGTTTAAAAACTCAAAATACGCAGAGAACATACAACTCAATCAGATGATGGATATGTTACAACAGCTAACTGATATGATGAAATCCGTTGCTACTAATGCAGCTTCTAATGACAAATGATTATGGTTAATAAAGCAGGGCGGCAATCGTTTGATTGCCGCCCTTGCTGCTTGTCCCAATTTGTACTGGGGGCTGCACCCCCTAATGAGCCTGCACTATGTCTTGCTTTCTGCTACCCCAGCGCGGCCGCGAAAGTGCAACACCGCGCGGTCGGTCTGCAGGGTACCCCTTAGTCCCCTATCCTCTCGTCCGTGCGGCGGTGCGCTTTCTGCTCGGCCATCTGTATTGTAGAATTCTATTGTTTCCAAGCCTACCACAAATATATGTAACATAAAATATTGTAGTCTTCATTTTTGCATGCTAACGTACAAATTTTGCTAAAATCGACCTATATATAGGGAATATACTTAGCCAGAACTAAACAACCTTGCTTTTCCTAGAATTTATGAGTTATTGAAAATATGTATATATGCGATTATATTAACCCCTACGCTAATCTACCACATTTCTTATCTTTTATTATTCCGGCACAATGTAACAGTATATTTTGTCCCCCATTTGGAGATAATTTCTCTAAATGTCTAAACATTTTATTGACTTTTATGAAAAGCTCTATTATAGTTATTAAATACAAGGAGGTTTTCCCTATGCTAATTAATGCAAGTTTTGAAAACTTTAAATCATTTGATGAGTTAACTGAGTTAACTATGATATCATCAAACAAAATTAGAACTCCGATTGATCACAAGTCAACAATCAGAGGTACATCAGTATTAAAATCAGCAGCAATTTATGGTGCAAATGCTGCCGGAAAATCAAATCTTATTGAAGCTTTCCATTTTTATAAATATTGCGTTACAAAAGGACTTCCTACTCAATCTGTACAGCTGTTTTGCAAAAACAAGGAATCAAACGAGACTAGGGAAAGCTCTTTTGAACTTCAGATGACTATTAATGATGCGTTCTATGCATATGGCTTCTCGGCAATTTTATCTGAAATGCAATTCACCTCAGAATGGTTGTACGAACTTTTACCTGACGGCTCTTCTAAACCACTTTTCACAAAGGACAACGGCAAAAAGCCAGTGTTGGGTTCGTCAATTAAACTATCTACTTCTGAAAAAAACAAGTATAAGACTTACTCAGATGATTTTGAGGATAATAATAAATCTTTGTTTTTAACCGAAATGAATAGGAATAAAAAAATTGACACAAATTCAAAACTATCATTTTTTCAAATAGTATATGAATGGATAGCAAACAAAATTCTTATTTATACTCCCGACATGCCAATTACTGATTTTGAATTGTACTACAACGAAAAATCTTTATCTTTAGTAAACAAGCTTATACAAACATTTGATACTGGTATTACCCAAGTAAAAATCGAAGAAATATCACTAGATGATTTAACTACTCGTTTACCAAAATCAATCCTTAATGATGTTATGAACGATCTTAGAACAGAGTTTGAGAAGTCTGATAAAGATAAGGCTTCTTTATCAATGCGCTCAGAAAGTAGCTTTTTTAATGTTGAGTTAAAAGGCAAATTAGAGCCTAAGATTACTACTATTCGATTAAAACATGGGAAATCATTTTTTGATTTTGATTTCGACGAAGAATCCGATGGTACTCGACGGTTATTTGACCTGATTGATATGTTGCTTAATGCAGGTGATGATGTGGTTTTCTTGGTTGATGAACTTGAAAGAAGTCTTCATCCTAAACTAACATATCATTTTATTGAACTTTTCATGGAGTTTCATCGAGAACATAGCGTCCAATTAATTTTCACAACACACGAATCCTCTATAATGGATCAATCTCTATTCAGAAGAGACGAAATATGGTTTGTAGAACGCAACAGCTCAAACGCCAGTACTTTATATTCTCTTGACAGATTCAAAGAGCGATATGACAAGAAGATTGATAAAGCATACCTAGATGGTAGATATGGTGCTATACCAGTTTTTTCGACCTTCACCTGTGAGGAGGAATTGTAATGTCTCCAACTCGTACTTATTCAGGTTGGCAACGAAGAGCATCCGACAACTCAGAGCAAATTGAACCATACCGAAAATATTATTTTATCTGTGAAGGTGCTAATACTGAAACTTGGTATTTTAGAAAACTTATAGACTTACGTAAAGAATTGAATATTCATCCTTTAATTGAAATTCACTTACTCGAAAAAACCGAGGAAGATAAAAATTTGTCATATCCAAAAAAGTTAATTGCATTTGCAGATAGTTTAAAATGTTCTGAGTCCCAAATTAGCTTTGATAGCGATATAGATAGAATGATTGTAGTTTTTGATGCCGATATTTTTGAATGCAATGTTAAGGACTATAGTGACGTAATAAAAGATGGTGAAAAAAACAATATATTAGCTGTAACAAATCCTAGTTTTGAACTCTTTTTGTTACTCCACTTTGAAAATTCCTATGAAACTGATATTAAACCAAATGCAACAGATATCATTGAAAATAAAAAAGTAGGCAATCATCGTTATATATGTGAACTACTAAAAAGCAAAACTGGTATTAATTCAAAAACAAATAAAAATATCGGTGAGCTTGCTTCAAAAGTTGAAATCGCTATTATGCAAGAAAGTAAAATAAATCAAGATATTCATCAATGCAAAGGCTGCATTACTAGCAATATCGGGAGCATAATAAGTGCAATACAGAATAATAAAGACATTTCTAGTATTGTCTGATATCTTATATTTGCAAAGATATCATCATTCAAAAAGCAATAGTTTCTATTTCATTTTTTCTAATTCCCTTGAATAGCGTAATGGTAGGCTGTTCTAACACTCTTCTAACACTTTTCCGATTTTCGTGAAAAATTGCAACTTATTGAGACGCAAAGCATTTTCCGCAAAACAGCTCATAAACCATTGATCTTGCTAGATATTTAACGGTACTTATCGTGACCTAACGGGAGCAAAAAGCAGCTATTAAAGCATATCCTCACAAACTGGCAGTCAGAAGGTCAGCGGTTCGATCCCGCTTATCTCCACCACAATTAAAAACAGTCTAAAACTAACGTTTTAGACTGTTTTTTTGTATATTTTAATACTTTTACGTGGGGGTGTAGTTAATCCGGGTACGATAGGATTTTCTTTATCTCGTCAGCCGTGGTCGCTTTTTCTTCGTCTTCCTCATTGTCGCTGGCATCCGTCACAGCGAGATAATCCGATATATGTTCGTCAATGCGCTCCATTTTCTTTTCTATAATGTCCTTGTTGTATGCGCGGTCGACGTCGTTCTTCGCGCGGACTTTTGAGCTTTGGTTTTTTTATCTGTGTTTACTGCCCAGAATAATCATACCAATTACACTAATAC
>JAGPMA010000105.1 GCA_018053145.1 Oscillospiraceae bacterium
CAATGTCAGCCCTGGCAAGGACAGGTGCATCGTTGATGCCGTCACCTACAAAGACAAGCTTGCCTTTCGGCGATTTCTCTGAAATGAGGTCCTCAAGCTTCTCAACTTTGTCTGCGGGAAGCAGCTCGGTGAAAACCTTATCCATGTTAAGCTGAGAAGCAATCTTTTCGCCAATGAGCTTTGAGTCACCGGTAAGCATGACGGTCTGCTTGATTTTAGCGTTCTTCAAATCCCGGATGGCTTTGGAAGCATCCTCCTTAATTTCATCAGCAATTATGATATATCCTTTGTATGTATCGTTGAGCGCAACATATACAATCGTTCCAAGCTCGTCGTCCGCTTCTAAAATTGGTATTTCAAGCCTTCGCATTAGCTTCAAGTTGCCCGCTGCCACAATTTGGCCTTTAATATTGCAAATAACGCCGTGGCCGGGGATTTCTTCAACATTCGATATGCGAGAGGCGTCGATTTCTCTTCCAAAAGCTTGCTTAAGCGAAAGTGAAATGGGATGGTTGGAGTAGCTTTCAGCATATGCCGCAAGCTCAAGAAGCTCTTCTGCTGTTATGCCATCGGGCACAATCTTTTGAACCTTAAACACGCCCTTGGTCAGTGTGCCGGTTTTATCGAATACTACGACTTCGGTTTTGGAAAGCGCTTCAAGATAATTGCTGCCCTTGACCAGTATACCCATTCTGGACGCACCGCCAATTCCACCGAAAAAGCTCAGTGGAATTGAAATAACAAGAGCGCAAGGGCATGAAATCACGAGAAAAACAAGCGCCCTATAAAGCCAGTCACTGAAAGCCGCATCTTTAAGGACAAGAGGAGGGATGACTGCCAGAAGTGCCGCCACGATCACGACAGCGGGGGTATAATAGCGTGCAAACTTTGTGATGAAGTTTTCGGAGTTTGATTTTTTGCTGCTTGCGTTTTCCACAAGATCAAGGATTTTGCTTACGGTGGATTCGCCGAATCCTTTTGTAACGCGTGCGGTAAGCAACCCGTTTATGTTGATGCAGCCACTGAGAAGTTCGTCGCCACTTGATACCTCACGGGGAACAGATTCACCTGTGAGAGCTGATGTATCTATCATGGAATTGCCCTTAATAACCGCAGCGTCGAGAGGAATTTTCTCTCCGGCTTTAATGACGATTATATCCCCAATCTGCACTTCGTCGGGATCTACCCTCTCAAGTAAGTCGCCGCGCTGTACATTGGCATAATCGGGGCGTATATCCATAAGGCTACCGATGGACTTTCGGGATCTATTAACAGCATAGCTCTGGAATATTTCACCGACCTGATAAAACAGCATTACAGCGACGCCTTCCAAATATTGTCCAATAGCAAATGCACCTATTGTTGCAATTCCCATAAGAAAATTTTCGTCAAAGACCTGCCCGTGGGCAATGTTTTGCAACGCTGTAAGTATGACATCTCCGCCAATGATGGCGAAAGCCGCAAGGAATATGATTAGGGATACTGCGCTGCTGTCGGTTTTATATAATATGCCAAAACCATATACAGCAGCGCCTATAAGGGTTTTTATCAGCCGTTTCTGATTTTGTGTGAGTTTCATATGATTAATCCCTTCTTTGAACACAAAACGGAAAATGAATGTGATTTTATATTTAAACTTTTTAAGCTAGGCGTTTTTCATGACCACATCCGGCTCGATTTTCTTTACGATAGCGGTTGCAGCCTTGACAATATCATCAAATCGCCCATCTTCGGCATCAATAGTCATTTTGGTGGTCATAAAGTTTACTGATGCGGAGTTCACCCCACCTAGTTTTTTAATGGCGGTCTCAATTTTTGACGCGCAATGCGCACAATCTAATCCCTCAAGTTTGAATGTCTTTTTCATGTGTTGACTCCTGATTTTATAATATGTTGTTTAAAGCTTTGGTTGAATGCACCGTCAACTGACAATTACATTATAGTTGAAAGTACATTCAACTGTCAAGACTGATTTATCAAATTGTTAAATATTTTTTTATAGGAGTTTAGCAGATGCTGATCCGGACAGAGCTGTAGCCAATAATTATCTTAAGGTGTTTAAATTTTAATTGATTCATGGTAAAATAGTTTGAATGAACAGCCGGTTACTTTGCTGAATAGACAAGTTGTCAGATAAAATATACGAATATTTTACAGAATGCAAGCGATAAAGGAGTGGCAATATGAAAAAAGAAGATATGTTTTGCGACTGCGAGGTCATACATTCCGATGTCGTTAATGCTGTCAAAAAGAGAATGCCTGATGAGAACGAGCTTTACGATTTATCGGATTTCTTTAAGATTCTTGGCGACAGCACAAGGTCAAAAATCATTTGGGCCCTCGACGAAAGCGAAATGTGCGTATGTGATCTTGCGGTTTTATTGGGTATGACTAAATCGGCAATCTCTCACCAGCTCAGCACGCTAAGACAAACTAATCTTGTTAAAAACAGGAGAGAGGGAAAGGTCGTGTATTATTCGCTGGCAGACGACCATATAAAGGAAATATTTGAAAAGGGCTTGGAGCATATCAGGGAAAAAGCCGAACAAGAAGAATGAAAATGTTCAACTGTTGGCCGCCATTGAAAGCTTTCTACAGCCTCACTATTTTGCGGCGTAGGAGGGACAGCTTTACACAAAGCTTCAATTCCTAAGGACGCATTACCGGGCAGACATGACCGCCGCTCTCCTCCGCGCAGTTGAAATCGTCGAAAAAAATCCGCGGCACGGAAAAGCACTGCACCTTTCGTCTTGAGAGCCACGCCTCAAAAGAGAACCAAATTGTCCAATCAACCGGAGACTGCGAAGGATGGGCTGTCGGGGGCTGCGGGGAATAAATAATACAATAAGCACCAGCCCCTGCGGAGCTATCCGCAGGGGCTATTTCGCTTTTATGGGCTATTTAATTTTAATAAAATTTTAATAAAATGATACATTAAAAACCATCAAAACACCTCATGTTGAGTGT
>JAGPMA010000025.1 GCA_018053145.1 Oscillospiraceae bacterium
TCGACTATTCCGGTGGTAAGGCCAATCTGGTTGCCATAGGAGCTGTAGCCTGCGGCGGCAGTCGAAACAAGCTTTCTTTGAGGAAGCTTGCCCTTTAGCGTTTCGGAAACAGGCTTTAAAGGGTCGGCAGCACCCGAAACACGCATTGCGGCATAAACATAGCTTCGCCCTGAAAGCGGGTCACGGATAGCACCGCCGATGCAGGTTGCCGCTCCGCCGAAGGGCTCAATCTCCGTCGGATGGTTATGAGTTTCGTTTTTAAAGAGTAACAGCCATTTTTCCGTGCCATTCTCGGTTTCAACGTCGATTTTAACTGTGCAGGCATTAATTTCTTCGCTCTCGTCTAGCTTATCGAGCTTGCCTTCATTTTTTAGGGCTTTAGCCGCGAGCGTGCCCAAGTCCATAAGACATATCGGCTTTGTGCGGTTGAGCAACATGCGAGTGTCGAGGTATTTGTTCCAAGCCTGCTGAAGCGTTTCGTCCTCAAATTTAACGCTGTCAATGGTTGTGTTAAAGGTGGTGTGGCGGCAGTGATCCGACCAATAGGTGTCAATCATTTTAATCTCTGTGATGGTCGGGTCGCGTTTTTCGTCAATAAAATACTTCTGGCAAAAGCGCAGGTCATCAGCATCCATGGCAAGACCCTTTTCACGGACAAAATCTGCTATTGCCGTATCATTCATTTCTCGAAAACCAATAAGAATTTCAACTTGCGTTGGAATTTCATATTCGGTGTTGAGCGTGTCAAAGCTTTCAAGCGTCGCTTCACAGCATTCAACAGGGTTAATAACGTAGCTCTTGATGGCTTCAAGCTCTGCGTTCGTCAGCTTTCCGCTCAAAACATAGACCTTCGCTGTTTTGACTGTGGGTCTTTCGCCTTGAGAAACAATCTGAATGCATTGGGCGGCGGAATCCGCACGCTGGTCGAACTGACCGGGCAGGTACTCCACTGCGAAAACAGTGCAACCGTCAGTTCCTTTGAGTGAGTCTGAAACCACATCGAGCTGCGGCTCTGAGAAAACGGTACTTTTGCAGCGTTTGAAAAGCCCTGCCTCAATGTTTTCAACGTCGTATCGGTTAATAATACGTAAGCTCTCGAGTCCCTTGATGTCGAGAAAATTGCGAATATCCGAAAAAAGCGCCTTGGCCTCGAGTGCCTCGCTGTTTTTCTTTTCAACAAAAACTCTATAAACCACTACCGCGCCTCCTTTTTATTTGCCTTGAGTGCCTTTTGACCGATATCAGAGCGGTAAAAAGCATTTTCAAAGTGAACAAGCCTAACTGCCTCATATGCCTTGTCGATTGCCGAGGGCAAATCCGCAGCCTTCGCTGTAACTCCGAGAACCCGTCCGCCGTTTGTAAGCAGCTTTCCGTCCTCAAGCCTTGCGCCTGCCACATAAATTTCCGTGTCGGCGGGATTGGGAGAGGGGAGGGAAATCTGAAAGCCTTTTTCGTACTTTTCCGGATATCCCTTGGAAGCCATAATGACACAACAGGCGGCACCGCTTGAGAATTTGACGGTTGTTTCGGCAAGCGTGCTGTTGCGAGTCGCAAACATTATGTCAACTAGATCACTCTCCAAAAGGGGAAGCACAACCTGTGTTTCGGGGTCACCGAAGCGGCAGTTGTATTCAATGACCTTGGGGCCTTGCTTGGTTAACATAAGTCCGAAATACAGACAGCCCTTGAATGTGCGATTTTCTGCGTTCATTGCGTTCATGGTTGGGATAAATATCTTTTCCATGCACTCGTCTGCGATTTCATCGGTGTAATAGGGGTTAGGCGCGATTGTGCCCATTCCGCCCGTGTTAAGCCCCTCGTCATTGTCGCGCGCGCGTTTGTGGTCCATGCTGGAAACCATGGGGACGACAGTATTGCCGTCCGTAAAGGACAAAATGGAAACCTCGGGGCCTTCGAGAAATTCCTCGATGACGACCTGCGAGCCACTTTCGCCGAAAACCTTCTCCTCCATCATTGAACGGACAGCAGATTTGGCTTCATCCCTCGTCATTGCAATGATAACACCCTTGCCAAGAGCAAGCCCGTCTGCCTTGATAACCGTTGGAATTGGGGCGGTTTCAAGATAATTGAGAGCCGCCGACGCATCCGCAAAAACCTCATAGCCTGCGGTTGGAATGTTATATTTCTTCATGAGATTCTTGCTAAAAACCTTGCTGCCCTCGATAATTGCGGCAGCCTTATTCGGCCCAAAGCAGGGAATCCCGATGCTTTCTAGTTCGTCGACAAGGCCGAGAACCAGAGGATCATCGGGTGCGACAACCGCAAAATTGATGGCCTTACTTATTGCAAAATCGAGTATCGCGGGAATATCAGTTGCGCTGATGTCTGTGCAAACGGCATCACGGGCGATACCGCCGTTGCCGGGAGCAGCATATATTATGTCAACCTTAGGACTTTCCTTAAGCTTTTTTATTATGGCGTGCTCTCGTCCGCCACCGCCGATTACCATTATCTTCATAGCGCACCTCGGTTTACATAATTAGTGGTGAAACAATCTCATTCCGGTAAAAGCCATGACCATATTTCGAGCATTACACTCGTTTATAACATCGTCGTCGCGTACTGAGCCACCATGCTGAGCCACAAAGCTTACGCCGCTTCGGTTTGCTCTGATAATATTGTCGCCAAAGGGGAAGAAAGCGTCCGAGCCGAGGGAAACGCCCTCGATTTTGGCGAGGTATTCGCGCTTTTCCTCATACGAGAGCTTTTTTGGCTGCTCTGTGAAAAACTGCCGCCATACCTCGCTGCCACGCACATCGTCTGCCTCCTCGGAAATGTAAATATCGATGGTGTTGTCGCGCACTGCGCGGGGTAGGTCTGCGATAAACGGCAGCTCAAGCACCATCGGGCTTTGGCGCAGATGCCAATTATCAGCTTTGCCGCCTGCAAGACGAGTGCAGTGAATACGGCTCTGCTGACCTGCACCGACACCGATTGCCTGGCCGTCGACGGCGAAGCATACGGAGTTTGACTGGGTATATTTGAGCGTTATAAGGCTGATTATCAAGTCGCGAATCGCCGATTCGGGAAGGCTTTTATTCGCGGTCACGATGTTTTTCAAAAGCTCGGCGTTAATCTCAAAGCTGTTTCGTCCCTGCTCAAAGGTGATGCCGTAAACCTGCTTAAGCTCCTGAGCTTCGGGTATATATTCGCTGTCAATCTGAACGATGTTGTATGCGCCTTTTTTCTTCTCTTTAAGGATTTCCAGAGCTTCGGGAGTGTATCCGGGGGCGATTATGCCGTCGGACACCTCGCGCTTAATGATGTTTGCGGTAACGACATCGCAGGTTTCGCTAAGCGCTATCCAATCGCCGAAGCTCGACATACGGTCCGTTCCGCGAGCTCTTGCATAAGCGCAGGCGAGAGGGGAGTCGTCAAGTTCCTCAATATCGTCCACGAAGCAGGCACGCTTGAGTTTGTCGGAAAGCTTGTTACCAACAGCCGCACTGGTGGGGCTTACGTGCTTGAAGCTCGTTGCGGCGCACATATTGGTAGCTTTGGAGATTTCCTTTACAAGCTGCCAGCTGTTGAAGGCATCGAGAAAGTTGATATAGCCGGGCCTGCCGTTTAATATCGTTATGGGAAGGTCTTTACCGTTGCGCATATAGATTTTTGCGGGCTTTTGATTGGGATTGCAGCCGTATTTTAGCTCAAATTCCTTCATTGTCACACACCCTTTTCGTTCTTGTTGACTATGCGGCTTTCGGTTGCACCGCTTTCAATGTCGGTATAACGGACATAAAGTGAAACCCTGTTGTCGGCGTTGAGGTGCCGCCAGATAAGCCAAGTGAACACATCGATGTCGTTCCCGACGGCAAGCACCTCGGGCTCGCCTACAAAGCTGGGGATGGGATTGCCGTTACCTGCATAGGTGTGGAGGAAGTGCCCCACACCATCGATAGGGTGATAGGAATAGGTGAAGCGGTTGCTGCCCGTGCCGTTACTGTCAGCTGATTTCAATATGCTCAGCTTGTAGCTATAGCCGTTTTCGAAATCAAGCAGTCCGCTGATGCGAGGGGTGTAGTTCGGAGCATCCGGTTCGAAACAGCGCGTTTCCAGTGCGTTCTCAAAGCTGTCTCCGGCGGAGAGAAAATCAATAATCGTGTCCGTCTGGTCGCCGTTTGTAACCACGGTTTTGCGGCCTATAGCACGGACAGGGGAGTATATTATAAGACTGGGGTCTTCAACCTTGCTTTCGTCAAAGGGATGAATTATAACTTCGCTGTCGTTTTCCACAAAGACGCGGTTGCGGCTGTTCTCACTCCTGCCCATGATGAAATAAGCAAAAACGGCCTTTTTTCCGTCTGCGCTTTTGCCAATGATGATGCCTCTGCCGGGATAGTCATTCTTCCGAAGAATCGCGCCAATGTCGTTAATTTCATAAGCCATGATAGTTTCTGCCTTCTTTCAAAATCTTTCTTGAGATAAGCTCTGTCGCGCGGGGAAGAATAAGCCACTCGGCACGCTCCATAACACGCCGTTGCAGTTTTTCGGGGCTGTCGTTTTTATAGACGGGAACGCTTTTTTGCAGGATTATCTCGCCGCCGTCGGGGATTTCGTTCACGAAATGAACTGTCGCGCCCGTGAGCTTAACGCCGCATTTAAGTGCGGCTTCGTGAACCTTCAAGCCATAAAAGCCCTCTCCGCAGAAAGAAGGAATCAGTGATGGGTGTACGTTAATGATTCGCTTATTCCATTTTGATACAAAATCTGCGGACAAAATTGACATGAAGCCGGCAAGAACGACAAGCTCAATGCCGTTCTGCGCAAGTGCGGCTTGAATAGCGGTTTCAAACTCGGTCTGACTTCCGCAGGACTTTTTGGAAACGGGGACATACGGAATGCTGTGCTTTTTCGCTCGTTCAAGGGCAAAAGCGGTTTCGGAGCTTGAGATTACAAGAGCGATTTCACCGCTTTTTAGAGCTCCGAGCTCCTGCGCATCAATAAGTGACTGAAGATTTGTTCCGCCGCCCGAAACAAGCACGGCAATTCTAGTTCTCAGCATATGATAACGCCCTCGTCTGAACTTACAATCTCACCCATTATATAGGCGTCCTCGCCGTTTGCACGGAGGATTTCAAGCGCCTTGTCCGCATCGGACTTTGCAACGACAACGCTCATTCCGACACCCATGTTATAGGTGTTGAACATATCGCGCTCGGGAATGTTGCCCGCTTTTGCGAGATAGTCGAAAATCGGTAGTATGCGCAGAGTTGAGCGGTCAATTTTGGCAGTTGCACCCTTCGGAAGACTGCGCGGAATGTTCTCATAAAAGCCGCCGCCTGTAATGTGAGAAACAGCCTTGACCTTAACGCTTTCAAAAAGTGCAAGCATGGGCTTAACATAGATTTTGGTAGGTGTCAGTAGTGTATCACCGAGTGATTCGCCGTTAAGCTCCGCAACGGGAGCTTTTAGGTCTATGTTCTCAACGTCAAAAACCTTGCGAACGAGGGAAAAACCGTTTGAGTGTACGCCGCTGGAGGGAAGCGCAATGATAAGGTCACCCTCCGTGACGGTGTTTTTATCAAGCACCTTTGACTTGTCGACAACTCCGACGGAAAAGCCCGCAAGGTCGTATTCGTCGATGGGGTAGAAGCCAGGCATCTCAGCAGTTTCTCCGCCGACAAGAGCGCAGCCGGACTGTACGCAGCCCTCCGCTACGCCGGAAACAATTGCGGCGATGTTCTCAGGCACGTTTTTTCCGCAGGCGATATAGTCAAGGAAGAAAAGCGGCTTAGCTCCGCAGCAGATAATGTCGTTGACGCACATCGCAACACAGTCGATACCGACAGTGTCGTGCTTGCCCATGAGAAACGCAAGCTTTAGCTTTGTTCCGACACCGTCCGTTCCGCTAACCAATACAGGATTTGGCGTGTCCTTGATGTCAAGCTCGAAAAGACCACCAAAGCCACCGATATCGGAGCTGTTAGTGCCAAGTATCGTTCGCGCGATGTGGCTTTTCATCAGCTCAACTGCCTTATAACCTGCGGTGATGTCAACGCCCGCATCCTTGTAGCTTTCGGAAAAACTTTTCATTCAGCAGCACTCCTTTGGCTTAACTTTTGTTCAAATCTGTTTTTGTTCGCTTTTTGCGGGATTTCTGTTGGATAACAGCCGCTAAAACAGGCGGAGCAATACCCCTTGTGGCAGGGCTTGTCTGTCAACTTCGTGACGTTTTCAACGCTGAGATAGCCCAAAGAATCCGCACCGACGATTTTTGCGATTTCCTCAACCGTGTGATGGCAGGCGATAAGGTTATCGCGGCTGTCAATGTCTGTGCCATAGTAGCAGGGATTAAGGAAGGGAGGCGCTGATATGCGAAGATGAATCTCCTTTGCGCCGGCTTCACGCAGAAGTCCGACTATGCGGGCGCAGGTCGTTCCGCGGACGATGGAGTCATCGATGAGAACAACGCGTTTATCCTTAACCGTTGCCGCGACGGGATTCATCTTTATACGAACCTTGTCCTCGCGGGATTTCTGCCCGGGGGAGATGAAGGTTCTTGCGATATAGCGGTTTTTGATAAGTCCAATGCCATAGGGGATTCCGCTCTGCCGAGCAAAACCGATAGCCGCATCAATTCCCGAATCCGGCACTCCGACAACAACATCGGCCTGTACTGGGTGCTCAAGCGCGAGAAAAGCTCCGGCGCGAAGTCTTGCGTTGTGAACGCTGGTGCCTTCGATGACGGAGTCTGGACGTGCAAAATATATATATTCGAATACGCAAAGGCTGGGCTCGCATTTTCCGCAGTGGTCGTTGATGGAGCGCACGCCGTTTTTATCAAAAACAAGTATCTCACCGGGTAAAAGGTCGCGCTCCATCGTCGCTCCGACAGCGGCAAGCGCACAGCTTTCAGATGCGACAACATAGTCGCCGTTTGGCGTTTTACCATAACAGAGCGGACGAAAGCCGTGCTCATCGCGAGCGGCGATAAGCTTAGTGGGGGACATTATGACAAGGGAATAGGCGCCCTTAAGCCTATTCATTGCCAAGTTGACGGCGGACTCGATGGAATCGGTTGATATACGCTCCTTGGTAATGATGTATGAGATAACCTCGCTGTCGGTTGTCGTGTGAAAAATGCTCCCCTGAAGCTCAAGCTCCTCGCGAAGCTCAGCGGAATTGACAAGGTTGCCGTTATGCGCAAGGGCCATCTTCCCCTTGATGTGGTTAACTAGCAGCGGCTGGGCGTTGTTGCGGTCGTTGTTGCCGGTTGTTCCGTAACGACAGTGGCCGACAGCCATTTTGCCCTCGCCGAGCGAGTGTAAAACAGTCGGAGAAAACACGTCGTTGACAAGCCCGATATCCTTGAAGGACTTGAATACACCGTCATCATTGACGACGATTCCGCAGCTTTCCTGACCGCGGTGCTGAAGAGCGAAAAGGCCATAATATGCTGTAGCGGCGACATCAGAAGAGGTGTTTGAATAAACTCCGAAAACTCCGCATTCCTCGTGAATATGGCTCATTCTTTCGTATCCCCCAAAAGGCGTCTCATAACCTCATTGTAGGCGTCCTCAACTCCGCCGAGATCACGGCGGAAACGGTCCTTGTCGAGCTTCTCGTGGGTCGTAACATCCCAAAGACGGCAGGTGTCGGGGCTTATCTCGTCGGCAAGGACGATATTGCCGTCGGAAAGCTTGCCAAACTCGAGCTTAAAATCGACAAGCTCAATGCCGTGTTCAAGCATAAAGGCTTTTAGAATATCATTAACCTTGAAGGCGTAAGCCTTGATGGCTGCGATGTCTGCTTCTGTTGCAAGATTAAGAGCAAGAGCGTGATGATCGTTCATCAGAGGGTCGCCAAGCTCATCGTTTTTGTATGAAAACTCGATGGTCGGGCTTTTAAAAATGATGCCCTCTTCAACGCCAAAACGTTTTGCAAAGCTTCCGGCGGAAATATTGCGGATTATAACTTCGAGGGGAACGATGGATACTTTTTTTACGAGTGTTTCGCGGTCATTGAGCTCTTCGACAAAATGCGTTGGCACGCCTTTTTCTGCAAGCAGGGTCATTAAACGATTTGTGAGTCGGTTGTTAATAACGCCTTTGCCAAGTATTGTGCCCTTTTTCTCGCCGTTGAAGGCTGTTGCGTCGTCCTTATAGGAAACGATGCAGAGATTCTCGTCACTGGTTGCGTAAACCTTTTTTGCCTTGCCCTCATAAAGCTGAACAGTCTGTTCCATCGAATTATTCCCTCCGTGTATTATTAGTTAGTGTAATACTGTTGTTAGGGCAACACCGCACAATTCCAAATGCACGGGTGCGCCGTCAGATTTTTTGTAAGATGAAATAAAAAGCGCAGGGAATACTGGATGTATTCACGAGCATTTTTATGCAATATTGCGGAAAATCTGCAAGCAGACGGGTGTTTGCGGCACACCCCGCGAATTGTGCGGTGCTGCCCTAGGTTTTCAGACATTGAACTTGTCTTCTACTGCCTTGTTTTTTGCCAGCACGCTTTCGGAAGCCGCTTTTCTTGCCAGTGTAAGCTTTGCTGCAAGCGCTTTGTCGGATACTGAAAGTATCGAAATAGCAAGAAGGGCGGCATTTTCCGCTCCGTCAATGGCAACCGTAGCAACAGGAATACCCGAAGGCATCTGTACGGTCGACAGGAGAGCATCCAAGCCGTCCAATGTAGAAGATTTTATAGGAATACCAATAACAGGAAGGGTTGAGTTTGCAGCTATCGCGCCGGCTAAGTGTGCCGCCTTGCCTGCGGCTGCAATGATTACGCCAAAGCCTCGCCCACGCGCTTTTTTTGAAAAGTCTGCAGCTTCGTTAGGCGTGCGGTGAGCTGAGAAGACATGTACCTCACAGGGCACACCAAATTCAGCAAGTTTGCTGATTGCTTTTTCGACAACGGGTAAATCGCTGTCGCTGCCCATAATGACAGCTACTTTTTTCATTTCGTCACCATTCCTTCAAAATTAATTATTTCGAACTGTTGTGGCTGATTCATTTTTGGTGTAAAATCATAGTGCTTACAATTTCATTTTAAACTATCAAAAATTCGTGGTCAATAAAAAGAAGCTTTTTTGAGCATAGGGAAATCAATGAAATTTACAAGAAATATACAAGCGTTTTGGTGTTTTTGACAAAAAAGGATGCGCCCCACATCGCTTAAACAAAAAAACCAAGAAATCGGCGTTGTTTTTGTTATTATTAACGATTGCTTAGTATATAATGCGGATTGTAAAATACTAGATGGATGTTCTATATAATTATTGTCCCCAATATACAGAACAGGGAGGAACATATGAAAGCAGATGTTGTTATCGTCGGCGCAGGGCCGGCAGGAATATTTACAGCGCTCGAGTTAATCCGAAAGGGCGGAAACAAAAAAATAATTATGGTCGAGAAGGGCTTGGCGGTTGAAAAGCGGCGTTGTCCAAAGGCGCAGACAAAAGAGTGTGTTAATTGCAAGCCCTATTGTCATATCACCACAGGCTTTTCTGGAGCGGGTGCTTTTTCCGATGGAAAGCTGTCGCTTAGCTATGAGGTTGGCGGCGACTTGCCGACACTAATCGGCGAAAACGAAGCGCAGGATTTAATCGACTACGCCGACAAAATTTATCTTGAGTTCGGTGCTGATGAAAAGGTCGAGGGCGTTAGCGACTACAATGAAGTCAAGGAAATCCGCAAGCGCGCAATTCAAGCCGGACTAAAGCTTGTTGATTGCCCCATTCGTCACATGGGAACGGAAAAGGCTCAGGACATTTACTTCAGCATTGAGCGGTATTTAACAAATAATGGCGTGGAGCTGATGTTCGGCTTCGAGTGCGACAACGTGATTTTGCAGGGCGATAAGTGCCTCGGCGTTATTATCCACAAAGGCGCAGAGAGCCACGAGATTTTTGCGGAGCGAACAGTTATTGCAACGGGCAGACGCGGCGCTGAATGGCTCGAAAAAATCTGTGCCGAGAACGCAATTGCGCATCAGCCGGGAACTGTTGATATCGGAGTTCGCGTTGAGGTTCGAAACGAAGTTATGGAGAAGGTCAACGACGTTTTATACGAATCAAAGCTTATCGGCTATCCGCGCCCCTTCAAAAACAAGGTGCGCACCTTCTGCCAGAATCCCGGCGGCTTTGTCAGTCAGGAAAACTACGACGATGACCTTGCAGTTGTCAACGGACATTCATATAAGGACAGAAAGTCCAACAACACAAACCTTGCCATTTTGTGCTCGCACAACTTCAGTTATCCCTTCAACCAGCCGATTGCTTATGCGCAAAAGGTTGGCGAGCTTACCAATATGCTCGGCGCGGGGCACATTATGGTTCAGCGCTTCGGTGACATTCTCGACGGCAAGCGCACATGGGAGAAGGAGCTGGCGCAGTCCAACGTCCGCCCAACCTTGACGGATGCGGTAGCTGGCGATATTACAGCGGCGATGCCCTATAGGTCGATGATGAATATTATTAATTTTATTCAAGCAGTCGACCACGTTGTTCCGGGCTTTGCCTCCACCGAAACTCTGCTCTATTCTCCCGAGCTTAAGTTCTATTCAAACCGTGTGAAGATGGATAAGGATTTAAACACCAACATCAGTGGACTTCACTGTCTAGGCGATTCAAGCGGCTGGACGCGCGGACTTATGATGGCGTCCGTTATGGGTGTGCTCATGGGCCGAAAAATTGCTGAGCAGGATAAATAAGCATAATTAATAAAAAAAACAGCTGTCGCGGGCTTGCGGCAGCTGTTAAACAATAGGCGTATCAGTTTTATCACGGCGAAGCGAGGAAACAAGAAACCCCCACATAAGCCACATGATAGGGGATACGAGGAAAAGCCCCAGACCGAAAAATGCCTGAACCCAATAGCACAGAAGAGCGCAGGCAAGGCAGGCACAAAATTCCGAGCGCTTTGCGGCTTTGGAAGCTTTGAACAGACTTAAAAGCTGAGCTGCCAAGTAGGCAACGAGCGAAATTAGACCGGTGTTTACGAGTATGCCAAGATAATCGTTGTGTGCGTTGTCGACAGAGCTTGAAAGGGTTTTCCCCGTTTCCTCGACTATGCGCGAGAAATTGACATCAAGCCTTAACGCCAGAGTGCCGGGGCCTCCGCCCAGAAGCAGACGTTCGGGGACAAGCTCAAGCGTTTTTCGCCAGATGAGTATCCGAGATGAGCCGAAGCTGTCTTGTGCGTTTCCGTGCAAAAGCTGCGAAAGCTCATAAACGGAGCCGTCTGTGCCCTTCCAATAGTAGGCGGTCAGAAACCCTATAATGACAAGAACAGCGGCGAGCGCCGTAAAGATGAGATGCAGCGGTTGTTTTCGGAACTCTTTATTCTCAGCTGCAAGCCGAAGAACAGCGACAATAACTGCAATAATCAGCATTAAAGTCGAGATTTTTGATAAGAGAAAATAAACATTTACGCCATTGGCTGTTTCGGTGATTTTAACTGCAAACACAAAAAAGGCGGATACAAGTATAACCAATGCAATTTCAAGCCCCCTGCGAAGTCTTTCGCCGTTCGTTATGACAAATGGAGCAGCGGTGATTGCAGTAACGGCGATAGCGAGAATTCCGCCGGAAACACCGCACATAAACAGGCAGTAGGCGGTGAGCAAAACACAGGGCAGGAGCGAAAGCGGCCTTTTTTCCGCGCAGATGTAGTACACAGAGGTCAAAGGGAGCATGAGACACAAATATGCGGAGAAAAGGTCGGCATTGCCTATAGTCCCCAAAAACGTACTGCTGAAATGAACTCCGGCATCATAAAAATTGTAGTCACCGGGAAAAAGGTGAAGCGGATTATATCCTAGAATTTGTAAAACCGCAACAATACAGTTGAGTGAAACTGCAGCGGTAGCAAGGTAAATATATGAGCACTTGGGACGGGCAAATTGTGAGATGCCAAAAAAAATTCCTACACAAAAAATAATCGTAATTAATCCGTCAAAGCGTCCCTCGCCGAGAAATACTGAAGCCTTATAGGACGAGAACACAGCGGAAATACAACAGAAAAAAAGATAAAATAGGATGAAAATCCCCGTAATCGTCAGCTTTGCCGAGGCATTGCTTGCTTTTTTTACCAGTTCCGTAATGAAAAGCGCAATAAGCCATAAAGCGGTGACAGCAACAAAGAAGACATACTTTGAAAGTGTGACCTCAACATAGCCCTTAAATCCGGTAAAGAGCGGAAAAAGAAAAAGCATCAGGAATATATAGATTTCAGTAATCCGCATGGATAAGGAATCAATATTTGGTTTTAGCTTAAGCATTTTCATTTGGAACCTCACTGAAAGATATTACACAAAAATCGGAGGCAGCTAACTTGTATTTTGATACACACGCCCACTATACAGACGAGGATTTTGACGTCGACCGAGACGAGACCATAAAGGCGGTACACGACAGCGGCGTTGAGCTTATCATGAATGCTTCAAGTGACCTTGACAGCAGCTTGAAGGCAATCGAGCTATCCGAAAAATATTCCTTCATATACGCAACAGTCGGCTGGCATCCTCACGATGCAAAGACCTTTTCGGAGGAGTCGGTTAGCTATATCAGGCAGTGGTGCGAGCTTCCGAAGGTACGCGCCATAGGCGAGATTGGTCTTGATTTCTATTATGACCTTTCCGAGAGAGACGTCCAGCGTGAAGTTTTTGTTCGGCAGATGGAGCTTGCTCGTGAGCTTAAGATGCCCGTGGTTATTCACGACAGGGATGCACACGCAGAGTGTATGGAGATAATACGAAGCTTTCCGGACGTGCAGGGAGCTTTTCATTGTTATTCCGGCAGCGCCGAAATGGCTAAGGAAATTCTGGGTATGGGCTGGTATTTGGGCTTTACGGGCGCGATAACCTTTAAAAACGCGCGAAAAGCGCTTGAAGTAATCGAAATGTGCCCCGATGACCGAATTCTTATTGAAACCGATTGTCCATATCTTGCGCCGGTGCCGTTTCGAGGAAAGCGGAACGATTCAAGGCATCTTCCGTATATGGCGCAGGTAATTGCGGATATAAAAGGAATAAGCCTCGAGGCGGCGGCAAATATGACAAACCAAAACGGCAGACACTTTTTCGAATTAGAATAGTACTGAATATTATGAAGGCTGCTTCAAATTTCGTTCACGCACTGCGCGAACATCATGAAACAGCCTTATTAATTTTCAATCCTCAAATTTCAAGCCGAAGGAGTCGATTGGAAGAACATCGGCAAGCCCTGTCAGAGCTGAGGAAACCCCTTCGTGACGGTAGGCGGTCTCGGGACAGTTGAATTTGGGCGCCGGCTCCTCGTCCGTGGGAAGCATTATTCGCACGCGCGTTCCATTACCCTCGTGGCTTTCGATCAAGATAACTCCCTTGTGAAGCTGAGTGATACCGAAAGCAATATATAGACCCAAGCCTGTACCGGATGGATGCAGTGTCAATTCGCTGATATAATCCGGAACAGCAAAGATGTTGGAGAGCGTTTCGGGTGGGATACCCGTACCATCGTCATCAAGAGCAATGATTACCTTGTTTCCGGAACGAGAAAGGGAAAGGGTAATGCTGTTGCCTTCGGCTGTGTTCTGAAGACTATTTGCGAAGAGGTTCAAAAGAAGCTGCTCAATTTTTGAGGAGTCAACTACTGCTATAAGCTCACACACATCGGATGAAAAGCTAATTCTAACACCTGTTTCAGAGCAAAGCTGGGACACCGTGCTTGTCAAATCAGAACAGAGCGAAACAATGTCCGTAGGAACAGGGGAGAAGGGCAGCTCACCGCGCTCTAATAGGTCAGCACTGTCAATTTGGGAAATAGTGCGCAAAAGTGAGTAATAGTTGTGATAGAGTACCGAAACATATTTCCCGTTCGGTTTTATTCCGTTTTCAATCGCTGAAAAATAATGGTCTGCCGACATTTTGATTCCCATAACGCTGCCTCGAAGGCTGTTAATCATGTGGCGAGTGACTCTAAGCGAAGGTGCTTCTGTTTTTATGAAATCAATAAAAAGAAAAATCTCGCTGGTTTCCTTAACAACCGAAATGCTGACTGAACGACCCATCAATGTTGCTCCGCAAATATAACTTGGTGCTTCCTCAGAAAAAAGGCCAATTGGGAGTATTTCGCGTACCGGATGGCCTGTCGGATCAAACCCCAAAGCCGCTTTCGCGACAGCATTAGCAAAAATTACCATATAATCTGTTGCATCAATTATAATTATAGTTTGATGTAATGATGAAAACACGTTGGAACAATATAAGAATCTATGCAAGTTGGAGAACCTCCCATCACTTATACTAAACATTATGAGTTAAACTGTGGATATTATATACAAATATATAATATGATTTACATTAAAATTAGAAGAGCATAGTAATTTCCATTGTCAACCAGATTACCGTTTTTGTCAATTCTTTTTGCTGCTATTTTTACATGATTCGACAATGGAAAATGGACGATTGCCCTTTCATTATAACACAAAGGGGATTTAATTATATAAAACGGAATTATTATCGAAATTATATTAATAGGCAATGACTCCATGTAAAGACAAATGAATAATCGTTTTTTCTTGATTTTTATTTATTCATGGTGTACATTAATACGGATTAGTCGGCAGGTAACCGTTCGCCTTACTTAAAAAACGTCAAGAATCAGCAATATGACACATATATATTATTACATCATAGGTAAAATACTTAATCAGGAGGTGCAATTTGGCATCATCTAAAAATCAAAACTATCTGCATGGTGCGGCTATATTGACGATTGCAGTAATTATTATTAAAATTCTCGGCGCTATTTACAAAATACCGATGGGCAATATCCTCGACGATAAGGGATTTGCTCATTTCAATGTTGCGTACAATTTGTACAACGTGCTTCTCACATTATCGACGGCGGGCTTGCCAATTGCACTTTCAAAGCTAATCTCAGAGGCTGACAGTCTCGATCGCCCAGTGCAAATTCGCAGAACCTTTAAGGTCGCGATAAATGCGTTTGTCGTACTGGGTTGCGCGGGAACAGCCGTAATGCTGATTTTCCCCACTGAGCTTGCTGTATTCATGGAGGACGTTGAGGCAACACAGAGTGTATTCGTAATGGCTCCATCAGTTGTGCTTGTATGCGTCATGTCAGCCTTCAGAGGATATACTCAGGGGCTTTCAGATATGCGGCCAACGTCTGTATCTCAGGTTATTGAGGTCGCCGTAAAGGTCGTTTTCGGGCTTGCGGTGGTCCTGGTCCTTCAAAATCAGGGGAAAAGTCTGCCGATACTTTCCGCAGGTGCGATTTCCGGAGTTACGGTCGGCTCACTTGTTGCCTGTGTCTATATGGCAATCGTTGCTGTAAGGCGCATGAAAAGCGAAAAGCTCAGAGTAAACGAAACACCTCAGCATATGAACACACAGACGGACAGCGATAGGGCAATTCTGAAAAGACTCGTTAAAATCGGAATTCCGATTGCTCTGGGCTCCTGCGTTCTTAGTGTCATCACGCTTGTAAATACCAAACTGATTCTCGGACAGCTTCAAAATGCCGTTGGGCTTCTGCCTGAGCAAGCACAGACCTTGTTCGGCGTTTATTCAAAAGCGCTTACAATTTACAATTTGCCGGCGGCACTGATTACACCGCTTACCATCAGCATTGTACCTGCGATTGCAGGGTTTTTGGCAAAAAAGCAGTTCGGTGAGGCAAAAAATGTAGTTGAATCCTCCTTGAGAATCGGAACGATTATCGCGCTTCCGATGGCTGTGGGAATCAGCGTTCTATCCTCGCCTATAATGAATGTTCTGTTTTTCGGAAGCTCTGAGCAAGGCACTGCGCTCCTCGCGGTTATGGGAGCGGCTTCTTTCTTCGTGTGCATGGCTCTTATGACAACGGCAATCCTTCAAGCCGGTGGGCGTGAACGTCTTCCCATGTATACCATGCTCATAGGTGGCACTCTTAATATTGTGCTTAACTGGTATCTTGTCGGCAATCCGAATATTAATATATACGGGGCACCAATCGGCACCTTGATATGCTACGTTGTGATGAGCGGACTCAACCTCTGGTTCGTAATGCACAAAATGCCGGAGCGACCGAAGCTTAGCCATATATTCATTAAGCCTGCAATAAATTGCGCCGCGATGGGAGCCTCAGCATGGGTAATGTATCCTGCTGCGCTCAATATAGTTGGAGCGGGACCTGAGCCCGGCAGAAAAATCATACTAATGGCACTAGTTATCTCCGTAGGTGTCGCTGTGCTTGTGTACGCAGTTATGACCATAATCACTAAGGCAATAACTTTTGAGGATATGAAGCTTATTCCAAAAGGCGAGAAGATAGCAAAGCTGCTGCGCATCAAATAAAACAAAGCACAAAGAAATAAGGTGTTGTTTTTCTTTATAACGGGGTAAAATACGAGGAAAACACTACAATAATCAACAAATATTTGCAACTTGTGTACAGATATATCAAATTGTTTTTATAAAAATACACATATGTGAAATTTCAACTTGCGGAAGGGTGAAAAGTGTGGTAAATTTTGAGTATAAATCGGCCTATAATGTGAGCGATTTTCGCAAGATAATTGAGGTTTTGCGTTCTCCGGGCGGCTGCCCGTGGGATATAGAACAAACGCACGAGAGCATACGCCGAAATTTGCTTGAGGAAGCGTATGAGGTCTGCGAGGCAATTGACGAAAAACGAACTGAACATCTTCGCGAAGAGCTGGGCGACCTTCTTATGCAAATTATCTTTCATTCAAGAATTGAAGAAGAAAAGGGAACCTTCGATTTAGATGACGTTGCCGACTCCGCTTGTAAAAAGCTTATTTATCGGCATCCGCACGTTTTTAGCAACGTCGATGTTTCGGGCAGTGAAGAGGTTCTTCAAAACTGGGATGAGCTAAAGAAAAAAGAAAAATCCCAGACCACCGTTACAAAAACGATGACCGATGTGGCAGAGAGCCTTCCGGCTCTTTGGCGGGCAGAAAAAATCCAGAAAAAAGCCAGAAAGGTCGGCTTTGACTGGCCGGAGGTCAGCAGTGCCATGGACAAGCTTCACGAAGAGCTTGCCGAGCTCGAACAGGCACAGACACAGGGTGACAAGGCTCACATCGAGGAAGAATTGGGCGACCTCATTTTCTCGGCTGTGAATGTTGCGAGATTTATGGACATTGATCCGGAAACCGCCCTTCACAAGAGCTGTGACAAGTTTATTAAGCGCTTCGAATATGTCGAAACCGAAGCCACAAAAAGCGGCAGGGAGCTAAAGAACATGACCCTTGAGGAAATGGACGAGCTTTACTGTGCCTGCAAACAAAAGGATTAGATATTTTGCAAATTGATGCAAATCTCTATATAATTGAACTTACTCTATGACAAAATATTTAGGAGGAAAATCATGAACAAAGCAGAGCTTATTGCCGCAGTGGCAACAAAAACAGGCTTATCCAAGAAGGACAGCGAGAAGGCTGTAAACGCTACATTTCAGACCGTTGAAGAGACAATCGAAACTGGCGAGAAGGTACAGCTTGTAGGCTTTGGCGTTTTCGACGTCAAGACCAGAGAGGCTCGTATTGGACGTAATCCCAAAACTAAGGAAGAAATCAAGATTCCTGCATCTCGCGTGCCGGTATTCAAAGCCGGAAAAGCCCTCAAGGATGCAGTTGACAAATAACAACTTTAAGGCGCGGAGCATTTCCGCGCCTTTATCTATATGGCCCGAGGGAGGGAACGAGGATGCGCCTGGATAAATACCTTAAGGTTTCAAGACTGATTAAACGCCGAACGATAGCCAATGAAGCCTGTGACGGAGAACGAGTTTCCGTTAACGGCAAAGCCCAAAGAGCATCATACGAAGTCAAGCTCGGTGATATAATCGAAATTCGCTTCGGGCAGAGAACCCTTAAGGTCGAAGTTTTGGCAATATCTGAAACGGCACAAAAGGCAGATGCACCGGCAATGTACCGCGAAATCCCATGACAAGCCGCATTAAGCTGTGGTGCTATAAAAAAGACGGAGCAAATTAGTTGCCTCCGTCTTTTGCTTTTTTAGAACATATTAATTGAGTTTGTCAAGCATTATTTTCTCAGACAATTGAGGGCGGATGCCTATGAATACAATGATTATGTAAACCTATATTGAATATAATGTCGAATGTTGGAAAGCGAAATGTGTTGAAAAACCTGTTGGAAATGTGGAAAACCATTGAATTGTCTATGCCAAAATAATATCAAGAGCGAATAAACGGATGGAAATGTAATGAATATGCATAATATTAGTAAACCGAGATAAATTTAACATTGCAAAATATGAAACCTTAAAAAAACATCTTGACAGGGTTTGCCTTCGGAATATTGTGCTCAAGACTTCCATATAGTGTAATAACTTAAGCTTGGACAATGCTATTTTTGGAGGCGGACGATGAAACGATATTTGATTGCGGCTGTTATAGCAGCTTTGATTTCAACTCAGGCACTTGCTATCGAGCCTGTTGGGGAGGAAACACTAAAAACACCTGTTCCTTCGGCGTTACTGATGGAAAAAACGACCGGTGAAGTAATCTATGAAAAAGATGCACATATAAAAATGGCACCGGCTAGCGTAACAAAAATAATGACGCTTTTGCTTGTCATGGAAGAAATTCAGGCCGGACGCCTGGCTGAGGATGATATGGTTATCTGTTCATCACATGCCGCGTCCATGGGCGGAAGTCAGATTTGGCTTGAAGAAGGGGAGCAAATGAGCGTCAGCGATATGCTGAAGGCTGTCTGCGTGGTTTCGGCAAATGATTGCGCCACCGCACTTGGCGAACATATTGCCGGCTCGGAAGAAAGCTTTGTGAACAAAATGAATGCACGAGCCGCAGAGCTTGGAATGGTTGATACGCACTTTTGCGACTGCACCGGACTGACAGACGACCCGACACACCTTACAACAGCATATGACATTGCTCTTATGTCGAGAGAGCTTATTCGCTTCGATAAAATTAAAACCTACACAACAATTTGGATGGATACTCTGCGAAACGGAGAAGCGGAGCTTGTGAACACAAATAAGCTTATTCGTTTTTATAAAGGCGCAACAGGACTTAAAACAGGGTTTACAACAAGCGCAATGTACTGTCTGTCGGCAACTGCGGAAAGAGACGGCACGGAGTACATCGCCGTTGTTATGCATGGAGCGAGTTCAACTGAACGCTTTGAAAGTGCCAAGACTCTGCTGAATTATGCTTTTGCAAACTATTCTCTGTGCTCTCTGCGCAGTCCAAAACCGTTGCCGCCCGTATGTGTTTCTTTGGGAGAAGCGGACAGCGTTCAACCTGTTTACGGCGGCGAGGAAGGCTTGGTGATGGAAAAAAGCAAGCTTGGCGAGCTCAACTATGAGTTCGTTTTACCCGATAGCTGTAATGCCCCTGTCGCGGCAGGCGAAGCTCTTGGCGAAATGGTCGTTTATTCAGGCGAGCGTGAACTTGCTCGGGTACCTTTGCTCGCAGGGAATGATGTGAAAAAGCTAACAATGTTAAAATTGTACGGGGAATTGCTTTTTAGGCTGTTTGGCGGATGATTATTACCACTTATTACCCAAATGTTGTCTATTTCAGGTAAAGATTTCCCACAAATACATAGAATTCATCAAAAATTGCTTGAAATACCCAGCGGAATGTATTAAAATACAGAGACAAAAATCCCGAGACTTAGAGTCGGGGAAAAGAGGCGACAATTAATGGTTAAGGTTGATTTATCCGGAGCAAAAGAATTTTTTGGAACAGTCGGACCCGACTATTCAGCAATAGCCGAAGCCCACAGAAAGCTATTCGAGCATTCGGGCGAAGGCTCGGAATACACGGGGTGGATGGATTTGCCTAGCCGCATTTTTTCATCCGAGTTGAAGTCAATTCAGGCAATCGCGGCAAAAATCAAGGCTAATTCAAAGGTGCTTGTCGTGATTGGAATCGGCGGCTCTTATTTGGGCGCAAGGGCAGCTATCGAGCTTTTGCGGTCACCAAACTATAACCTTATCAAAAAAGATACGCCTGACATTTTCTTTATGGGAAACGGGCTGTCAGCGGCTGCAATTAACGAAACAATCGAGCTAATTGGGGACCGCGATTTTTCGATTAACGTAGTATCCAAATCCGGCGGAACGCTTGAACCAGCGCTTTCCTTCCGCGTGTTTAAAAGCCTTCTGGAGAAAAAATACGGTGCGGCGGCAAAAAAACGCATCTTCGCAACAACAGACGAGCGAAAGGGCGTTTTACACGATTTGGCCGTCAGCGAGGGTTGGGAGCGTTTAGTAGTACCCGAGGATGTCGGCGGCAGATTCTCTGTGCTTTCCTCAGTGGGGCTGCTTCCGATGGCGGTTGCTGGCATCGATGTTGAAAAGGTTTTACAGTGCGCTATGGCGGAAATGCATGACCTTGATTTGCGCTCCGTGGAGAATCCCGCATGGTTATATGCGGGAGTAAGACAGCATTTGTATGTTAACGGCAGAGCCGTCGAGATTCTGGCGTCGTATGAACCGTCGTTCCGATCTATGGCAGAGTGGTGGAAACAGCTTTTCGGCGAGAGCGAAGGCAAAAACGGCATCGGTATTTTTCCGGCTTACGTTGAGTATACAGCGGATTTGCACTCAATGGGGCAATATGTTCAGGACGGACCCAGAAGACTGATGGAAACCGTTGTCTCTTTTGAAAAATCAAATGCAAGCCTCAAGGTTCCTTTTGAACTTGGCGACAGGGATAAGCTAAACTATCTTGCGGGACGAGAATTCGGCGACATTTCCAAAACTGTTGCAAAAGCCGTTGCAGGTGCACATATTAAGGGCGATGTTCCGAATATTTCAATAAGCGTTCCCGAAAGAAACGAAGAAGGTTTTGCTGCGCTTGTGTGTTTCTTCGAGATGAGCTGTGCGCTTTCGGCTTATGTTTCGGGAGTTAATCCTTTCAACCAGCCAGGAGTTGAAGCATATAAAAGCAATATGTTCAAGCTGTTGGGACAAGAATAAATTGCGGACAAAAACTGTGTAAAATGTTCACAAACTAATCGTTGAAGTTCTACGAATTGTATGATAGGATAAGCTTAGAAGCAAGCACCACGCTTTTTCGGCAATAAATTAAAGGAGTGTGTTTATCATGGTTAAGCTTATCGCCGGCCCTAAGGGTAACGGCAAAACAAAATCGTTAGTCGAGCTCATTAAACATGCCGTTGAAGAAGAAAACGGCAGCGTCGTATGTCTGGAGAAGGACAAAAATTTGACCTTCGACATTCCCCACACCGTACGTCTTATTCATGCAAGCGACTACAGCTTCGAATCGATTGAGTTTTTCAAGGGTTTTATCAGCGGTCTTCATGCCGCAGATTACGATATTTCTCATGTGTTTATTGCGAATCTATTAAAAATGCTTAACGAGCCTGATATGGATAAGGTCGCACAGCTGCTCGACGCACTGGAGGCTTTCGGCACTAAAGAGAACATCAAATTCACAATAACCGCAACAGCTGACCCCGAGAAGTTCGGTGATAACATAAAAAAATATTGTTAACATATAGCGGCGGCCTCGATTTATTTTCGCGGCCGCCGTTTTTGTTGACTGCAATGCCGCTTTTGCTGTAATATGTTCTTGCGGAGCTGCACGAGGACAAGCGTTTGTGGGAGATAACAATAGCATGAAAAACTTTAAATGGAACAAGCACTATCTTTTTTGGGGAGTAACGGCGTTTCTTGTTATAATCGCGTGCATTGCCTTCTATTGGATCATACAGAGATGGTCAGGACTGAGGGAGTCTTTTGCCATGCTTATAACGATACTCAGTCCGATAATATGGGGCTTTGTTTTAGCATATATCTTAACTCCATTTGTAAAGTTTTTTGAAAAAAGAATGTTCATCCCGCTGGGAACAAAACTATTCCGCACAAAGAAATCGAAAGTCCATAGCTTCGGACGTGTTATGTCGATATTTCTTTCATTACTACTTCTAATCGCTTTGGTAGCGGCACTATTCAGTTTGGTGATTCCGCAGTTGTACCAAAGCGTGCAGAGCATAGTGATGAACCTGTCGTCAAGCATCGACAAAACTGTGAAATGGGCAAATAAATGGCTGCAAGACTATCCTGAGCTCGAAGCAAGCTTTACCGACATTGTCGGCGTGGCGGGTAATAAATTTGGTCAATGGGCAAGAGATAGCCTGCTTCCGCAAATGAAAGATATCGTACCAATCGTGTCTGTCGGAGTTTTCAACATTTTAAAGGCGCTGGCAAATCTGTTTATCGCGGTGGTTGTGTCGGTTTACGCTATGTACAGCCGTGAGAAATTTGTGGCTGGTAGTAGAAAAGCTCTTTACAGCATATTCTCACTTGAACACGTAAAGGAAATATTGTCTGCACTTAGGCTTACAGACAGGTCGTTCATGGGCTTCTTTTCCGGAAAGCTTTTAGACTCGCTGATCGTAGGGATAATTTGCTATGTTGGATGCACAATTATCGGAATTAAAGATGTCCTTCTGATCAGTGTTATAATAACAATAACGAACATTATTCCGTTTTTTGGGCCCTTCATCGGAGCAATACCTTCGGCGCTTATTGTGCTTATGTACTCTCCTGTTCAATGCCTTATATTTATCATATTCATAATAATTCTTCAGCAGTTTGACGGAAATATTCTCGGACCGAAAATACTTGGCAGCACCATCGGTCTTGACGGGTTCTGGGTTCTTTTTGCCATCATTGTCGGAGGAGGCCTCTTCGGCTTCATCGGTATGCTTATTGGTGTTCCGGCTTTTGCAGTGATTTACACCGGAATTAAAACTCTGCTCAGGCGCAAGCTTGAAAAAAGCGGCCTCCCGACGGAGACCGCAGCATATGAAAATATGAGCTATTTAGACCCCAATACTCTGGAACCTGTTCTTCTGGAAGCTAAGCGTCCGACAGAAAAGACTTCAAAGACAGCAAAAAGCAAAGACTCATCGGCTGACGAGAAAAATATCGAATAATCAGCTCAGAACCTTGAAGAGCTTTTCGCTTGCTTCTTTTATTCCGTCGCAAAGGGCGTTAACCTCGTCCTTTGTCGTATATCTTGAAAAGCTGATTCGCAGCGCGCCGTCAATCACGGCATTGGGTAAACCTATTGCCTCAAGAACATGGCTTCTTCCACCTTTTTTGCAAGCGGAGCTCTTGGAAACATAAATACCGAGCGCGTCAAGGTAGTTCATCACAGTTTCGCTCTTATAACCGGGGAGAGAAATACTGAGAATGTGAGGCGCATCGCCGGAAAGTACCAAAAGCCCTTCGTTTTCGGCGCAAAGCCGACGAATTGCAAGTGCTTTTAGTTCCGAAATGTTTTGGTGTGAGCTTTCAAAAAGCTTGCTGCCGAGCTCGGCTGCCGTTCCAAATGCGGCAATCTGAGGCAGGGCCTCTGTTCCGGCACGCTTGCCGAACTCTTGTGCTCCGCCGACGATTAAAGGCGAGAGGTTTATCTTAGCGCCGCCCTTGATATAGAGCGCACCGATTCCTTTTGGGGCATGTATTTTGTGACCGCTGACAGAAATCATGTCGGCACCGAGAGTCTTTGCCGAAAACGGCACTTTTAAAAAGCCCTGAACGGCGTCCGTGTGCAAAAGTGCGGGGCTGCCACTTTTTTTTATTGCGTTTGAGATTGCGTTGATATCCGTTATCCCGCCGGTTTCGTTGTTGACAAGCATGAGAGAAACAAGAATCGTGTCCTCACGCAGAGCGGCCATTACGGAGCTTACAGAAATACTGCCGTCTTTTTCCGGTTTCAGTATTGTCACTTCAAAGCCACGCTTTTCCAGAACCTCAAGTGATTTTAACACGGCGCTGTGCTCCGCCGATGAGCTTATGATATGATTTCCGCGGCGCTTCATCAGCTCCGCTCCGGACAAAATCGCCCAATTATCGCTTTCGGAACCGGAAGACGTAAAGATTATTTCTTCGGGCTTCGCACCCAAAGCCTTTGCAAGCTTAGCCCTTGCTTCATCGAGCACCACCTTCGCATCACGCCCCATCTTATGTGTGGAGCTTGGGTTTCCGTAAGCTTCCGTCATTATGTTATAAGCGGTTTGGGCCGCCTCATCGCAGACCTTAGTCGTTGCTGCG
Source organism: Oscillospiraceae bacterium (assembly GCA_018053145.1). GTDB lineage: Bacteria > Bacillota > Clostridia > Oscillospirales > Oscillospiraceae > UBA2658. The sequence continues at coordinate 24,061 of JAGPMA010000025.1, forward strand.
TTGTCAAGATAAGCCGTCATGTTAGCCTCCGCGAACAGCCGATGCGTGACTAATGGATTGCACCGACATTAATGATAATAATACTGTTTAGTATAACTCAAAATATCCTTAAAGACAAGGTGAACCTATGAAATATATAATCGCCACCCTCGGGTGCAAGGTTAATCAATTTGAAACGCAGGCGCTGGAAACAATGCTTAATAGCCGCGGCTTTGTCGCGGCTGAAAGCGAAGAGAAGGCAGAGCTTGTAATAGTCAACACCTGCGCCGTAACGGCCGAAAGCGGAAGAAAATCTCGTCAGACAATCAGAAAGCTTAAGGGGGAAAATCCCGGCGCAATTGTTGCCGTTTGCGGCTGCTTTTCTCAGCTTAGTCCCGAGGAGGTTTCCGAGCTCGGCGTAGATGTCGTTCACGGAAGCGGGGAGAAGGAGCGCTTTGCGGACGATATCGAGAAGGCACTGCAAGAGAAGCAGAAAATTGCATGGGCAGACGACCCGTTTTTACGTAGAAGTATGGAGGAATTACCCTCCGGAGCAGTTGATGGGCGTACCAGAGCTATGCTCAAGATTCAGGATGGCTGTACAAACTTTTGCACATATTGCATCATTCCATATACAAGGGGGAGAGTGCGTTCCTTGCCTCCGGAGCGCTGTGCAGCGCAGACCGAAGAGCTGGCAGCAAGAGGGTTTCGTGAGCTTGTTATAACCGGTATTGAAATTGCCTCCTATGGTCGGGATCTTGACCAAAAATGTGAGTTGATAGACGCAGTTGAGGCCTGTGCGGGAAAAGCGGGGGATATGCGTTTACGCCTTGGCTCGCTTGAGCCAACAGTGATTACCGAGGATTTTGTAAAGAGGTTAAAGGCAACGAATAAAATCTGTGACCACTTTCACCTGTCGCTTCAAAGCGGCTGCGATAACACCCTTCGCCGAATGAACAGAAAATACGATACGGCAAAATTCTTTGAGACAACACAGCTTCTGCGAAAGTACTTTCCCGATTGCGGACTGACAGCGGACCTTATTGTCGGCTTTCCCGGGGAAACGGAAGAAGACCATGCTCAAACGCTGGATTTTATAAGAAAATGCGGTTTTTCAGCCATGCACATTTTTCCCTACTCCAAAAGACCCGGAACAAAAGCCGCGGAAATGGAAGAGCAAGTGCCAAACGCGCTTAAGGCAAGACGGGCGGCACAGGCACAGAAAGTGGCAAACGAGCTGGAAGAAGCCTATTTGCAAAGCTGTATCGGGAAGCAGATGGAGGTCTTGTTCGAGGCGGAGAAGGATGGAGTGTCTTCGGGACACGCATCCAATTATACCCATGTGTACGTGCACAATGGAAATCAGAGGGGTATTGTTAAAAATGTCAAAATAAATGGCATATCTAACAAAATGCTTGTCGGTATATGTATTTGACTTTATCAAATTATAGCAATATAATATAATCTGAAAAATATTCTGGTTACCAGAAAAATATTTAGAAAATTGCATGGAGGTTATTCAATGAAAAGAGAAGAAGTTTTCAATTTTTCCGCCGGCCCTTCCGTACTGCCCACAGAAGTTCTTGAAATCGCAGGAAAAGATATTCTGAATTATGGCGGCAGCGGAATGTCAGTCATGGAAATGAGTCACCGCAGCAAAGTGTATCTGGAAATATTCGAGAGCGTTAAGTCAAAAATGAAGGCTGCACTTTCAATTCCTGACTCACACGAAGTTTTATTCCTGCAGGGTGGAGCTTCATTGCAGTTTTCAATGGTTCCGATGAACTTTTTCAGCGAGCTCGGCAAGGGTACCGCTGATTACGCTGTTACCGGCAACTTTGCTACTGTCGCTTATAAGGAAGCAAAGAAATACGGAACGATTAATGTCGCAGCTTCCTCTGAGGATAGAAACCACACATATATTCCCCAGCAGTCCGAATTGAAGCTTGACCCCAATGCGGAATATTTTTATTATTGCGAGAACAACACAATTTTTGGCACCGAGTGGAAATATGTCCCCGAGACAGGCAAGGTTCCTCTCGTCTGCGACATGTCCTCAAATATTCTTTCCAAGCCCGTAGATGTTTCCAAGTTTGGTATGATTTTTGCCGGAGCACAGAAGAACATGGCTCCCGCAGGGCTTACGGTCGTCATCATTGACAAGAGCCTTGCAGGAAGAGAAATGCCCTGCACACCGCTCATGATGAGCTATAAGACGATGATTGAAAACGACTCAATGTATAACACTCCTCCGTGCTGGAACATTTATGTTCTCGGTCTTGTTCTCGATTGGCTCGAAAAACAGGGCGGCGTAGTTGGTATGGAGAAGATTAAGTCCGACAAAGCAGCATTGATTTATAATTACCTCGAAGAGAGCAAGATTTTTAAAGCAACCGCTGAAAAAGGCTCTGGAAGCGACATGAACATCACCTTCCGCACCGGTTCTGATGAGCTTGATGAGGCATTTGTTAAGGGCGGAGCTGCAAAGGGCTTTACTAACCTTAAAGGCCACCGCAAAACAGGCGGGATGAGAGCTTCTGTCTACAACGCAATGCCCGTTCAAGGCGTTGAGAAGCTTGTTGAATACATGAAGGAATTTGAGGTAGCAAATCGTGTATAATGTCAAATCTTTAAACAAAATCTCGAGCTTCGGACTTGATATAATAAAAGAAAACGGCATGTGCCTTGATGACAAAACAGAAACTCCTGACGCGGTTTTGGTTCGCAGCGCGGACATGAACGAAATGGAATTTAATAAAAACCTTTTGTGCATAGCTAGAGCGGGAGCAGGAACAAACAATATCCCCGTCAGCCGCTGTGCTGAGAAGGGCATTGTTGTTTTCAACACACCCGGTGCTAACGCCGAGGCTGTTAAGGAGCTTGTAATTTGCGCTCTTCTCATGTCCTCGCGCGATGTTTTCGGTGGCGTTGAGTGGGTTCATAGCATTGCCGACAAGGGCGATGAGGTTCCCGCTGCTGTTGAAAAGGGCAAGGCCAGCTTCATCGGCCCCGAAATCGCAGGGAAGACCCTCGGTGTTGTCGGACTTGGCGCAATCGGCGCGAAAATTGCAAATACCGCGCTTGAGCTTGGAATGAAGGTCTATGGCTTTGACCCCTTCCTTTCCGTTGATGCGGCATGGCAGCTCTCAAGTCAGGTCATTCATGCAGCCGATGTTGACACAATCTATCGCAACTGTGACTATATAACTCTCCACGTTCCTTATAAGAAGGATTCAACGCACCACATGATTAATAAGGAAGCCTTTGCAAAGATGAAAGACGGCGTGCGTATCATTAACCTCGCCCGCGGCGAGCTTGTTTGCGACGAGGATATGCTTGAGGCAATCGACTCCAAAAAGCTTGCACGCTATGTTACGGATTTCCCGAATGCCAAGACTGCGAACGCCAAAAACGTTATCGCTCTGCCGCACATTGGCGCTTCCACTCCGGAAAGCGAAGATAAGTGCGCGGTTATGGCGGCAAATCAGGCTGTTGATTACCTGCAAAATGGAAACATAAAGAATTCCGTAAACCTTCCAAATGTTACGCTTGACCGCATGGGTGCTCACAGAATCTGCATAATCCATCGTAACGCTCCCAATATGCTTAACCAGGTTCTTGACAATATCGGCAAAGAGAAAATTACTATTGCACAAATGGTAAATGCGGCGAGAGGTGATTTTGCCTACACGATTATCGACACCGATACACCGGTCACTGATGCAATATCCGAAACTCTCACGAAGCTTGAAGATGTTTTCAGAGTTCGAATTTTGTAAAAGACTATTTAATAAAAAGGCTGCCGATCAAAACCGGCGGCCTTTTTGTTACCAAAAATTACATTACAAAAAGAAACAAATAATGACTAAAATAGCTGATTAACTATTGAAAAACTGGTCGAATGATGGTATACTTGGACAAATTATGTAAACAAAAGGTCTTAAAAGGTGGAGGCGAAGTGAGAGTATTGCGAAGGATAATCAGTATAATAACTGCGGCGGTTTTGTGCTTGAGCATATTACCGGTATGGAGCTTTGCGCAAGCTAATATCCCATTCGAGCTTGGCAACACTGACCTTAACATATTAAACGGCGGCCTAATGTTAAACCGAAGCGATGACTTCTATTTCGTTCAGGACGGAATATTTGTACAGCGAGGGGAGAGCGTTAAGGCGCTATCCGCCGATAAGGGTAAAAACCTAAACTATTATAATGGATACATATACTACACGCTGGGTGCACAGGTAAAAAGAATGTCTGCCGAAGGCGGAAAAGCTGAGGTCTTTTTTTCTGCCGCCGATGAAATTGACCAGATGTACCTTGCCGACGGCGCTTTGATTTATACTTCGGCAGGTGAAGCTTATAAAATCCCTAAGCAGGGAAAAACAACTGAAAGAATTAGCACACTCACCGATATCAAGGGGCTTATTCCAACGCAATACGGCAACCTGTTCCTCACGGGAGATGTTTTTAACTATACACTTTGGGCAAACGAATGCAAGGTGCTCGCTGGAGTGTTCTCCTGCTACACCGACAGCGGATATCTTGCTTTACAAATAGACAATCACAACTACATGGCTGAGCTGGAAAGGCTATTTAGCGGTTTTTCGGCTGCTTCTGATTTGCTCGATTTTAACATTTACGGCGATGTATCTCTGATGCAGCTTTTCGACGCTGATGATGAAAACGCCATCAGCGAGAACAACGACAATAACGAGCTCCAGTGTGATTTTAAAGCGCTGTTAAGACAGGCAGGTCTTCTGGAGAGCGTGGCTTCGCTAATGGAAGGCGACTCGTCCGGCACCAATATTACAATAGCGCCTGCGGTGTCTGAGGGACAAAACAACATAGTTAAGCGTGCAAGACAGCTGACAGAAATCAAGTGGACCCCCCTTGAGGACATTACCCAGTGGGGCTACTATGGCGTATTCAAGGCGGAAAACACCTATACCGGAATACCATACGGCCAGCCGGTTAACTGCAACGGCTACATTGGCTATGGCGTTTCGCTTGCAAGCTTTGCCTCGTCTGCACTGGACAATACAAGCAAGCTTTACACTACATACTCATCATATAATAAAATTGCCCCTGCACTATCGACTGACTGCAGCGGATATGTGTCCTACTCATGGGGCTTGACAAGCAGAAAAACAACTTATTCACTTCCAGAGGTCGCTCAAAAGGTGAATGACCAAAGCCTGTATAGCTTACAGGTCGGTGACTGTCTTGACCAGCAAAGCAGCCATGTCGTTTTGATTTCCGCCCTAAAATATGACGGAAACGGTAATATCGTCGGCGTTCAGGTAATGGAACAGACTCCGGTATTACCGCGCGTTACGAACTATGGCGAGGGTGAAAGTAGGTCGCTAAACAGTTTTCAATCGTATTATCTCAACAACGGATATGTGATATACAGAAATCCAAACAGAGAAAATGTTACATACACGCCAAGCACCGATGTACCCCTTGACGGAGAAACAGTTCCCGGACAGAAGGAAGAAGCACCAAAAAGCCATACGACAGCTTTTGTGGGAGGAAAGAGTGTTACACTGACCAGCTCCACAGCAGGGGCAGCCATTTATTACACGCTTAACGGCTCAGCTCCATCCGTTAACAGCACTCCGTATACAGGCGCAATTTCGGTTAATAACACAACAAAGCTGCGCGCGATTGCGGTTTCAAACGTGTATCCTGAAAGCTCAATTCTTGAATACACAATCAAGGTTCCGCAAATCGCTTTGCCAACAGCTGCGATAAGCAGCGGACTTTCCTCCGGCAATCTCGTTTCCTCCGGCTCTCAAGTTAAGCTCAGCTCGATAACAGGCGCAACAATTTACTACACGACAGACGGTACAGCCCCGACAAGCTCAAGCAAGGTCTATACCTCGCCGATTATCCTGACACAGGACACAACAATTAAGGCATTTGCGCAAGCTCAGGGTATGCTGGCAAGTGAGATTGCAAGCTTTAATTACCGAATTGGTGCGGTTTACATAATATCATCATCCGCGGAAACAGGCGGAGGCATCAGCCCCACGGGGAGCAGTTCAGCGCTAGCAACAACTTCAAAAGCATTTTCCATTAAGCCATCCGATGGCTACGCGATTAAGGATGTGCTGGTAGACGGGACTTCCGTAGGAGCCGTTTCAAGCTATACCTTTTCGAATGTGAGTGCAGACCATACCATCATTGCCCGATTTAAGTCCACAGCGACAATTCCTTTTACGGATATTGCGACAGAGCGCTGGTCCTACGATGCAGTCAGCTTCGTCTACGCAAAGGGACTTTTTAACGGCACAGCAGAAACCGTCTTTTCACCTGAAGCAACCATGACACGAGGAATGTTCGTTACTGTTTTGGGGCGTTTCGCCGGGCTTCCGAAAAATCTTACATCAGGAATCGGACTTGTTACAGCAACTGGTGTCAATATACGCAAGGAGCCAGCCTTGGATGCCGAAAAGGTGGGCTTTATCTCAAACAAAAACACGGTTGTTCAAATCACCTCCGTAAGCGGAGACTGGTATGCGATAAAGTATGCCGAGGTAACAGGCTATATTAAAGGCGACCTTATCAAAGCTTACACCGGCAGCTACACTGACCTTGCCGCAAATATGTATTACAGCCCTTATGCGGAATGGGTGAGCCTAACCGGCATCGCAAATGGCGTGGCGGGAACTACCTTTTCTGCTGATGGCGATATTTCTCGAGAAAACATGTGCATGCTTCTATATAATTACTCTGTGATTTACGGAAAAACACTATCCAAAACCACTGAAAAGCTGTCCTTTACAGATGATGCTTCAATCAGCTCGGGTGCGAAGACCG
>JAGPMA010000062.1 GCA_018053145.1 Oscillospiraceae bacterium
CGGTGGAGATTACATGACCGCCAGACGGTACTGCGCAGCCGCAGATACCAGTCATTGCGCCCTGCATGGTTATTGGTATTGCCTGTTCCAGCATTGAGCGTGCTATGCTTTGCAGTTCTTCAACCGAGGAGGGCACAGAAAATGTTTCGCAAGAACCTGTCATTCGCGATTCGTCACGCAGGCGAGCTGCGGATAAATCGGACATTTTTTTGATAATCACAGGCAAACCTCCTTTTCGGCTTGCCGGTGGAGGAGAGCTTCTGAAAGCGCATTTGCAAATTCGTTGCAGTCGGCTATTATTCCGACGTCACAATTATCAAATATTAGTGCGCTGGGGTCGCGGTTGACCGCAATTAGGAGCTTACTGTTTTCAACTCCGGCAAGGAAGGGCGCAGCGCCAGATGCGCCGAAAACGATGCAGCAGGCAGGGGAGAGGACATTCGCGGACATACCTAGCATTAGCTCAGGAGGGATTTTTCCGTCGCATACAGTCGGACGTGTGCCACCCAATACTGCGTCCAATTTTTCGGCGAGTGCTGCGAGCTTTTTAAAGTTCTCGGCTTTTCCCACGCCTCTTCCGGCAACGAGCACGAGGTCGGAGCTGCTCATCAAATCTTTGTTTTCGAAGTTAGCATACTCGACTTCTGTGAGCCATGAGGGGGTTGATGTCGTCGCGTAAAATTGAGTAAGCTCGTTATTGCCGCGCAGTTCATGTGCCGTTGCTATATCAGAAGTTGTCAGAGAAAGAACGAGAGGAAATGTTTGTATGCGGAAGGTAGCAAGCAGATTGTTTGAATACACTGGCTTTTTGACATATAATTCGCCATTTTCGAAAAAAAGAGCCTTGGCACATAAAAATGCCTCACAGCCGATTAGTGCGCTAACCCTTGCTGCGAGTTCGTTACCTCGGATATCGGCGGAGAACATTATTATGTCAACCGAACTGCTGTCAAAGTATTCGTTAACGGCTTCGGCACAGCAGATGGGGTCGTATAAATATTGGGATTCGTTTAATTGAATCTCGGTAATTTTGGGAAAGCACAAGCCTTTGACCTGAGGAGAAGCAGCAAGACCGCCCAAGACCCACAATTCATAGGAATTAGTGTTAGACAAGGAGGAAGCTTGTGACAGAAGTGAGTTTGCGCTTGAAAGCTCCTCCGAATAAAGAACAACAGCGATTTTCATGCTTTCATCACCTCCGGATAGGCCGAGAGAAGGTTTGTTGCCAGTTCTTCGCAGCTGTTGCCGTGAATAAATATGCAGTGACGGTCAGCTTTTTCGTAGCTCAAGGAGCAAAGCTCGGAAGCTGAGCCAAAGTTTTGCGTGAGCTCTGTGGGCTCGATAAGCTCGGCTGTCATTTTGGACACTGCAAGCTTTTGTTTGAGCGTTGCCATGCGAAGATAGGGGTTTGAGCTGTTGCCGACGGCATAAAGCGCAGGGGTGTTGACTGTTGCCCTGCGAAGGGCGCGGCCGTTATCGCAGGTCGCTCGAAGCGCTCCGTTTGTATATTGAAGCTCGGTTACGTTGCTCAGGCAAGGGATTCCGAGCTTTTTCGCCAGCAAAAAGGGGGTGAGACCGTTTGACCCGTCTGCTGTTTGAATTCCTGTTATTATGGCGTCATACTCGCAGCCTTTTATTACTTGAAAAAGGGTTGAAGCAATTTCGTTTGGGGAAAAAGGCTGCTCGGTTGGGGCTTTGACTTGAATTATTCTTTCGATTCCGAGAGCAAAGAGGTTTTTGAAAAATGCGTCATAATTGCCTTCGCCGACAGTAATGGCGGTAATGAAAACCTTCTCGCCGTAGCTTTCGGCGTTGTCCTTAATTCGAAGGGCAGTTTCAAGCCCGGCCTCGTCATAGCAATTGATAATTCTCTTTGCGTACGATAAATCAACGCCGGCGGCACTTGCGGCAATCCAATCCTTTTCCATGACAAGGTCAAAGTCATTTACAAGCTTGAAGCAGCATAGTATATTCATTTTCCTTGCCCCCCCCAATGATGTTTTTGATACTTAATTATTTCGTGAGTCCAAATTGCTTGCCTTTGCGTTCCGCAATGTGATAAAGAGGCAGAAGCTTTTCGAATATTTTGTCAAATACCTGCTCGGTCATCTCACTGTAATACTGATGAAGCCGCATATCGGGCTCAAAACGGTCACGCTCGTGCACCATAGCGGCACAGGCCTCATCGTAGTTCTTGAAATGTCCCAAGGCTTTGAAAGCAATCATTGCGCTTCCGATACCGCAGGCCTCGTGGGTTTGAGTACGAATGACGGGAAGTCCAAACATATCCGCGGTGATTTGGCAGATTTCTGAGCTTTGAGAGCCACCGCCCGCAACATAGAGAGTATTGATTTTTGTTTTAGCACGTTTTTCCAAGCTTTTTAGGCCGCAATAGAGGTCATAGTTTATGCCCTCTATAATTGCACGATAGACATGGATTCTTGTGTGAACGTCGGAAAAGCCGATTATTGAGCCCTTGGCGAAGGGCATGTCCTTGTTTGCCATGAAGTAGGGCTGCAGCATAAGACCGTCGCAGCCTGCCGGAACCTCGTGCAGGCGTGCGTTTAACAGCTCCTCGGCGGAAACATTTAATTCCTCGGCTTGCAGAACTTCTTTTGCCGCGAACTCGCGTTTGAACCATGAAACCAGCCAATAGCCACGGTGAACCTCTTTTTCGGGGTTCCAGCGGCCGTCTATAACGGAGCAATATGCAGGCATATGCGGTTCCGGCTCGACATATTTTGAGGTTGAAAACTGGAGGGTGGCGGTAGTTCCGAAGCTTAGAGCGGCCTTGTCCTCACTGATAACGGACAAACCGAGAGATTCGCAGTTCTTGTCGGAGCCTGTTGCGATGACAGGGATGCCCTCCGGAATTCCTGTGACGAGCGAGGCTTCGGCTGTCACTCCGCCCATTTTTGTTTCGGGCTTTACAATTTCGAACAGCTTGGAAGCGTCAATGTCGAATATGCAGCGGGCAAGATTGTTTTTTGTCATCCAGGTGCGAGTTTTGTTATCGAAGGGAATGCGTCCGCAGCAGCTGGAATCTGCGTCAACTATTCTTCCGCACATCTTATAGTTCAAATATCCGGATAGAAGAAGGAAATGTTTTGTCTTTTTCCAAATTTCCGGCTCGTTTTCTATAAGCCAGTTGCAAGCGGAAATTTTCCGCTGGAGCTGCACGGTGTTGGTCATGCCTGCCGCTGCGAAGATGGCACGCAGGTGCACAGGCAGCTTTATTTCGCATTTTGCTTCTCTGTTGTCAAGCCATACGATGGCATCGCGCAGGGGTGTGCCGTGCTCGTCAAGGCAAACGCTTGTGGCGCGTATTGTGGTTACGGTGACGGCAATGATGTCCTTCCAGCGTTCGCCGGACTGCGCCTTCAAATCCTGAGAACAGCTGCAGATGATTTCCCAATAAAAATCCGGCCGCTGTTCCGCCCAGCCGGGATTGATGGAATAGTAAGGCTGCTGATATTGCTTTTGCGATTTGTATAGGATGTTTCCTGCGGAATCGACCAATACTCCACGAGCACTTTGCGTTCCGACGTCAAAGGTTAGAACTAACGAGTTATCCAAAGCAATAGCCTCCATCTTTTCTGTTTAGTTTACCACAATATCGTCAGTTGCAATTAGGTCGACACCTGTAATTATGAAGTCCTTTACGACGGAGTCTCCGCACTTTAGCGCTGTGCTGATAAGAAGCTTGTTAATGGCTGACATGGCGTTATTGATTTCGCCCTTTGGAATGGCGGCACTGGTGCGGACCGGAAGCACAGGCGAAAGGGGAAATGAGGTTGCAACAGTGGTGGTGAGTGTTCTTGTGGGGGTTTTAAGCTCTGTTTTGGCATATTCCTCGCCCTTGGGGCAGGTGTTTCCCATAACGGTGATTACACCGCCTTTTTCCTCGGTGCGGAGGGTGCAGCCGTTGGGACAAACGATACATACAAATTCTTTAACCATTGGCTACCTCCCGCATCTCGAGCAAAATCTTGTCAGTGGGTTTCACTTTGCTGAGGTCAACAACTATGCGCTCCATTTCTGGAGGCTTGAGCCTTGCGTACCTTTTCTTGAAAACAAGTTCACCGTTTACAAGAACCTGAAGCTCGGTTTTTCCAAGCACCTCACGGCTGCGGAAAAAGAGCACCGTTTTGGAGGCGTCTGAGGATACGTCCAGTTGTTCGGGTACGGCATAGGCAAAATCCTTACCCGCAACAATGTCAACGAGTGTTCGATTTTTGCCGCAATAGTCGGCAGCTGCGTTTCCTGCGCAGTCGCCGCTTTCGGAAACGTAGTCCACAAGGTCGTTGACGTGAAGGGCGTTCCCGCAGACAAAAACACCGTCCAAAGAGGTTTCATAATTCTGGTCGCAGACAGGGCCTTTGGTCTTGGAATCAAGCTTGATGTTCATTGCTTCGGCAAGCTCGTTTTCTGGAATCAGTCCGACGGAAAGAATGAGCGTGTCACATTCGATAATTTGCTCTGTGCCTGCTATGGGACGCATTTTTTCATCCACCTGCGAGATTTCGACTGCGGTGAGGCGGCTGTCACCGAAAACTCGGGTTACCGTGTGGCTGACATGGAGGGGAATATCAAAATCGTCCAGACATTGGGCTATATTTCGAGTAAGGCCGCTTGGGGTGGGTTTTGCTTCGTAAACGCCTAAAACCTCTGCCCCTTCAAGGGTTAGGCGGCGGGCCATGATTAGCCCTATATCGCCCGAGCCGAGAATTACGCATTTTTGTGCCGGCATATTACCCAGAATGTTTATGTAGTATTGAGCGGTGCCGGCTGTGAAGATTCCGGAAGGGCGTGTGCCGTGTATGCTGACCTGCTTTGCGGTGCGCTCACGGCAGCCCGTGGACAAAACAAGGGCGCGGCTGGTTATCGTGCGAACGCCGTCGCGGTTTATAAGGGTTATATGGAAGGCATTATCTTTTTTATCGATGTGTGTAACAAAGGTTAAAAGAGAGGTTTCAACCTTTGAGGCCTTCAGCTCGGTTATATAGCGGTTTGCGTATTCGCATCCGGATAGCTTCTCGCCAAAGCGGATCAGCCCAAAGCCGTCGTGAATACACTGATTTAATATCCCACCCATTCGGGAAGCACGCTCGATTAAAAGCACACGCGAGCCCTTATTTTCGGCGGCAAGCGCAGCCGCAAGGCCGGCAGGACCGGCGCCTATAACCGTTACGTCATAATCAGTCAATCTCATTGCCCCCTTTGCTTTTGCCAAGCAGCAGTCTGCTGCCTTCGTCCGCTTTGCGAACCTCGTGCAGCGGTATGCCCTTTTCTTCGGAGATGATTTTTGCCACCAGCGGACCGCAGAAACCGCCTTGACATCTGCCCATACCCGGGCGGCAGCGCTTTTTCACGCCATCGACCGTGTCGCAGGGGATGCAGCGGTTGAGCGCGTCGAGGATTTCGCCACGGCTAATTTCCTCACAGCGGCAAACGATTTCACCGTAAGCGGGATTTTTTGCGATAAAGGCGTTGCGCTCTTCATCGTTCATAAGCTTAACTCTTGGAATTCCGCGGCGATTGGGGTTGAAGCTCTCGTTTGTCAAAATTTTTTCGCCGCTTTCACTGAGAAGCTCAATGCACATTTTTGACACATCGATGGCTATTGCCGGCGCTGCTGTAAGACCGGGGGACTGGATGCCGGCGGCGTGGACGAGATTTTTGGTTTTTCGTCCTTTTTCAACTATAAAATCCTCCTCAAAGGTTGGAGCGCGGACCCCGGCGAAATATGTAATGGCGTCGCTGCTATGCAGCTCTTCGGTAACTCTGCCCTGCTTTGAAAAGGTTGCTCCGATGCTTTGGGCTTGCGTGGTGAAGTCCTCTTTTTTGTAGGTTTCAAAGGCGTCGGGGCCGACCAGCACGTTGTTGTCAACCGTTCGCACGATTCCGCCGCCCTTGGTGTGGCCTTGAGTTTTTATACCGTCAAGCAGAGTGTATGAGGTTTTGACCATGCGTGCGGTTTTTTTATCGAGTATGGTGTTCGTGCCTTTTCTTGGATGGATTGAGAAGAAACGGTCATGAGCCATTTTTGCGATTTCCTCGGTGAAAACACCTGCGGCGTTGACCACAAGCTTAGGATACACCGTTCCACGATTTGTGGCTACAGAAATTATTCTATCGCCGCAAAGCTCCATGCCGAGGACAGCGGTGTTAAGCGAGAGCTTTGCGCCGTTTTGAACGGCATTTTCGCCGTAGGCAATTGTAAGATTGTAGGGACAGATAACTCCTCCTGTGGGGAAGAACATTCCGCATTTTAGCTCGTCTTTAACGGCAGGCTCATGCGCGAGAAGCTTGCGGTGGGTAAGCACCTTGACCTTGCCAAGCCCCAAGCGCTTAAAATAGATCTTTGAAAGATACAAAAGTGGGAGCAGCTTGTTGGAGTCAAAGACAATGGTTTGACCGCAGCGCTCAAAGTCAATGTCGAGCTCCTGCGAGATTTGCTCAAACATAAGGTTGCCCGAAAGGTTATATTTTTGCTTAAGGCTGCCTTTTTTGAGGTCTATGCCGGGATGAACACAGCCGTCATTTCTGCCGGATGCCCCCAAGGCAAGGTCGTATTCCTTTTCGACGAGGAGAACGTCTAGCTTCCATTTCATGAGCTCTCTTGCGATGGATGCGCCGACTATACCGCCGCCTATTACCAGAACATCAGGCTGCGCCCCGTCGAGGTCTTTGTCGTTGAGCTTCGGACTGTGCATTTTGGGGATAAGGTCTCCTGTAAATTTGACATCATTAATTATATGTATTTTGCCGTATTTTTCCGCTGCGAAAAAGCCGGCCTCGACAATTCTCTCCCAATTATCGCTTTCGCCGGAGAGAACAAGGCCTTCGCCGTTGTCATAGACCGTAAATTCCGAAAAGCCGTTTTTTCTGAGTTTTATATTTATTTCATCAGCTTTCAAAGTTGAAGCCTCCAAGCAAAGTGTATTTGCGTTTTTATCAGACCAGCAAAATTCCCTCGTTGAGAATTCCGTTGGGGTCAAAAGCTTCCTTGAGCTTATACATGAGCGGATAAGAGCTGCCGTGCTCCTCGGGCATCCAAGCAGTGCGGTATTTGCCGCTGCCGTGATGGTGGGCGATACTGCCGCCGCGCTTCAAGGTTTCCTCCATGATAATGCGGATAACGTGCATATAGTCCTCTTTAACGGTGCCTTTTCCGCGTACTTGGAACAGGAACTGAAAATAGATATTGGTGCCGTTTATGTAGCTGTGTGAAGAGTGTCCGCCGATGGCGACAAGATTATCAAGCTCCTCGGTCATTCTTGAACACACTGCCTTGTATATTTCACCGATTTGCGACCAAGAGGCGGAGATTTCGCAGGTGTCAACACAGACACCCATGGAGTACATTTGCGCGCTGGTTTCCTCAAGCTCGTTGCTGATGTCGTTACGGTGCTCAAGCCAAGATTCAACGGGCTTAACACCGAGAGACTGCCCACCGTGCTTTTTTACAATTTCGTCGACCGCCGCGCCTGTCGGAGCGGTGATCGATTTTGGCCCTTCTGCCAGAAAGAGCATAAGAGCTTTTCCCGGTTCGGTAACGGCGTTGAAAAGCAGCTCGACCTCGATAGGGTCGTGAAGTCTAATAACGGCAGGACGATAGCCCTCGGTCATTACTTCCCGAATTGCAGCAAGACCTGTCGGCATATCCTCAATTTGGTATGCGCACATCCAGCGCTCCTCGGGCAGATACTTAAAGATTTTAACGGTGACTTCGGTAATGAAGCAGAGCGTTCCCTCGCTGCCCAAAAACAGGGCTCGAAGATCGGGACCGACGGAGCGGCGCGGAACATTTTTTATTCTGACAATTTCACCGTTGGGCATAACCGCTTCAAGCCCTACCAGCAAATCCTCGATTCCGCCATAAAGGGTGGAGAACTGGCCGATGCTTCTTGTGGCTACAAGTCCGCCCATTTGTGCCAGCGGAAGAGATTGGGGGCTGTGCCCTGTGGTGTAGCCCATTTTGTTAAGGTAATTTTCTAAATATTGAAGGGGAGTGCCGCAACGCGCTGTAACCTGCATGTCGGTTTCGTTAACCGAGATTATCTCATTCATTTCGGAGCCGTCGAGCATAACAGCGCCTGCCACAGGCTCGATGCCCATTGTTACGCTTGAACCGCCTGTGCGTGGTGTTGCCTTGACCTTGTTGTCGTTAAGGAACTTCAAAACCTCGGAGACCTGCTTTGAGTCCTTGACCTTTACAACACAAAGAGCTTGGGGCACATCAAAAACGCCGTCATCGCGCTCATAGCGACGAAAGCCGATGTAATCCTTTGTTGCTTCCTGTATTGACGCGTTCTCTATGCTTAGCTTATCCTGACCGACTATTGCGGAAAGACCGCTGAGAATTTCTTCGTTAATCATAAAAATGTCCCTTCGGAATTTAATTTACAAAATAATGTACTTATAACCTAACATTAGCACACGGCAATAACTGTGTCAATATTAGTTCTAAGAATATACTGCCAAAAGAAGACAACACAAATTAGCAAAAATGCTCTAATTTGTGTTGTTAGAAGGAAAGTAGACAACAAGCTGACTTATCGTTCAATAATGAAAAAGCGGCTATCCCTCAGAAGACAAGGGATAGCCGCCGATAAAATTAATGTCAAGTTTGATAATCGCAATCAGCGTGAAGGAGAGGACAGGGATTGCCTAAGTGTATGATATAATTCAATGATGCGAAATTTAAGCTTGTATTCGCTGCCGTCATAGGTGATAAGCTTTGCACTTTCGTCGGTCAGGGAGGAAAACGCTTCCTCATTCTCGACGGAGGTCATGCAGAGCGGGGGGAAAACCACGCACCACCAGTTGTGACCTTCGCCCTTACCCAAAATGATTTTAAGTGAAATATATTCCCCGGCGGGAAGGGCGAAGCCGGCGTATTTTTTGGTTGGGTATTGCTCAATGCAAAGCTCGGCCTTGGCTGGATAAAATTTTCCGTCGAGAAGCAGGCTTCGTTTTGCTTCGCTGCATAGCTGCGGAAGCTCATTGTTAATGATTTTTTCTGCCTCGGAGACACTGCTGACTCCCTGAAGAAGCGGAGTTAATACCCGAAGCGCACTGTCGCGCACATTCAGCTTAGCACTCTGGTCGCTATCCGTATCGGAGTTTGCAATGACGTGGAGGCGTATAAGTTCGTTTGCAAGCTGCTGTTGCTCAGCTTTTGCAAACAGTCCCGTGCACAGAGTGACACACAGCGCAAAAAGAAGAGATAGCTCCCATATTTTTAGATGTTGTTTCATAGAAAAACCGCCCTTATGTATTTTGAAAAATAAGGCGGTTTTTATGAAAAATATTTTGTCCCAATTAAGAAAAAAG
>JAGPMA010000026.1 GCA_018053145.1 Oscillospiraceae bacterium
GCCTGCTCATCAAGCGGAGCAAGGTCACTTGTTCCGGATACATTTGTTCCGGTTGTGCCGGACCAATTGTCAATTCCGAGAGCGGTGCCGTAGTCTGTAACCGATGTGCCGAGAACAGGGATTGAGTTAGTTGCAGTTTGTGCTGCCTGAAGAGCGGGTGTTGCGTTAGCCATAATAAGGTCAACGCCGGAAGAAACGAACTGGTTTGCGATGGTTGCGCAGGTGGGGATGTCGCCGGCAGCGTTCTGCTCATCGAAGGTCACTTTGTCGCCAAGCTTTTCGGTGAGAGCGTCTTTAAAGCCCTGAGTTGCGGCGTCAAGAGCCGGGTGCTGAACAAGCTGGCAAATGCCGACGGTATAGCTTGTATCAGCGGCTGCTGCGGAGGCCTCGGGACTTGCGGAGGGTTCTGCCGTCTTTGTGCCGCAGGCTGCAAGTGAGAGCACCATCATTGTTGCAAGCACAATTGCGATTACTTTCTTTTTCATATTGTTTTCTCCTTAATTTGTTTTGATATACAAAATGGCGGCCCGCCTTTTCAGACGAGCCGCCCAATATCCTAAATTACGGTGTGGCTTTATCGTTCTGTTATGGCTAGTCTATGAACTTTTTTCATTGCTAAAATAGTAATAATAGGCATAGCTAAATCGGCCCACCTGTGCGCGGACGTTGGTTTTGTTGTTGCTTGTAGTATTGCGCATTTCGTGGCCTCCATTCGACAGAACTCAACTCTTTAACAGTATAAAGCTTTAAATGCCCAAAGTCAACCGTCACATTTAACAAAATAGCCACTATATATGGTGTCGAGTTTTGGGTTATACACTAGGATGATGTTGACTAATGGCAGATATTGGGGTAAGATTGCCCTATAAGTATATAGTAATTCTTGAAAGGTGTGTAGATATGCCAACAGAAGATACTGGTCTTGCCCTAGCAAAAGCAGCGATGGATGGTGCAGCTAGAGAAGGAGTAAACAAAATATATGACGCTATTGGGAACGTATTTCCTTTTTGGGACGCTAAACGTAGAGCGGTCGGCACATATATTGATAATATTAAACAAAGTAATCTATCGGCAGAAGACCAAATGATGGCTATTGCAAATGTAAAAACAACATATAAGCATTTAAAAAATCAAGCAGCCATTGCAAATATAGCTCAAAAAGCTGCAAAAGAAGGTACTGACTTTTCTTCAAATTCTCCAGTAGATGATGAGTGGCTTGAACGCTTCATGGATTCTGCAAAATTTGTCTCAGATGAAACAGTGCAACGTGTTTGGGGAAAAGTATTAGCAAACGAGTTTGAGAAGCCAAATAGTACACCCCCTCAAGTAATTCGAATTTTATCTGAAATAACCTCAGATTACGCAAAAATATTTTCTTCTTTATGCAATTTGTCAATTACACTTATACTTGAAGAAGACAATGGCGATTTAAATGAAATGAATCAAATAATTATCATGACAGAAGGCTCCGAAAAAAAGTATATTAATGATTTAGATATAAATTTTGTCTCATTACAAGAACTACAAACACTAGGTCTAATTCAATATAGACCAGATAGCGGATTTATTTTGACGTTCGACTCTGAAAAAAATCCAAGTATACATTTACGTTATTTTAATAATGAAACATCAATAATTGAATACGAAAATAAGAATTTTCCTATAGGACAAGTCTGCTTAACAAAAGCAGGTGAAAGTATTGAAAAGTGTGTTGAACACCAATTTGTAGCTGGCCATTTTGAAAACGTAATAGAATTCTTTAAGCAGAATAGTGTTAAATTTTCGTAAATAGGAGAAGTATAGCATGGTGAGAATTCCCCCCCCACTTACCAAACATTACATTTGCAAAATGGTTACAATTCGGTTACAATGGACTTGTCCTTAAGAGGGACAAATACTTGTAAGGAGGTCCGGCATATGTGCTTCAATTTTGATTGTGCTTCACTGATGCAGTTGATTTACCGTTGCTTCGGCCGCTGTAACTAAGTGAAAGCGTGGGCGATCCTGCTTAAATGGCGGGCTTGCCCTTTTTATATGCCCTCTACCCAATCCCAATAAAAAACCGCGGAGCAATTGATAATTGTCAATTGCTCCGCGGTTTTATGCATTCAGAATATTTATGAAAGGAAATTCATAACCACATTCGGCATTTCTTCTTTTGAGGTGCAATTATTGAAGCGCACTTCCCTACCGTCTAGCCCTGTGAGCGGCTTCGGAGCGGCTGTGCCGGTTACGGCGGAAAGCTTTTCGATTAGCTTCGCGCCGGACTTTGAGCTGTCCTCGCCAAAAGCCTCAAGCACGCTGTCCGAGAACTTATAGGGGCTTGCGGTTGAAACGATTACCGTCGGGAAAATCTCTCCCGTATTGCGCTTATCCGCAAGCACGGCGTAAGCATCAGCGGTATGGGTGTCCATCAGGTAGCCGGCACTTTTAAACAACTCACTTATGCAGGCTTTTGCCTGTTCATCGCTGGTAAAGCCGCAGTCAAAGTCCGCTTGAATGTCCTTAAGCACCTTTGCACCAACGTCGTATTCGCCGACGGTTTTCAGCTCGTCCATCCAACCCTTTACGCTGGCATCGTCCGTGAGCATGAAAAGCAAGCGCTCAAGGTTTGAGGAAACGAGAATGTCCATTGAGGGGGAAATTGTTGCAAAAAACTCGCGGTTACGGTCATACACGCCGGTGTTTATAAAGTCCGTGAGGACATTGTTGCGGTTTGAAGCGCAGATGAGCCGACGAACCGGCAGACCCATTTTCTTTGCGTACCAGCCTGCAAGAATGTCGCCGAAATTGCCTGTAGGAACGCAGAAATCAATCTCGTCACCCATTTTGATTTTGCCGGAATTGACATAGTCACAGTAGGCGGAGAAATAATAGACGACCTGCGGAAGCAGTCTTCCCCAGTTGATGGAGTTTGCGGAGGAAAGGAAAACGCCATTTTCATCGAGCTTTTTCGCAAATTCACGGTCGCTGAAAATCAGCTTTACGCCTGTCTGAGCGTCGTCAAAATTGCCCTCCACAGCCGAAACAAAGACATTTTCGCCGCGCTGTGTGGTCATCTGAAGCTTTTGAACGTCTGAAACGCCGTCTCGCGGATAGAAAACGACGATGGACGTGCCCTCGACATCAGCAAAGCCTTCAAGCGCCGCCTTGCCAGTGTCGCCGGAGGTCGCAACGAGGATGCAGACCTTGCGCGTTTCACCGAGCTTTTTGAGCGAGGCCGTGAGCAGACGGGGCAGCATTTGCAATGCCATATCTTTGAAGGCGCAGGTGGGGCCGTGCCACAGCTCCAGAACGCCGGTGTTATCATTTAAAATTCGGGTCGGCGCAATCTCCGTACAGTCGTAATTATCAGCATAAGCATCGCTCACAAACACGCTCAGCTCTTCTTTTGAAAACTCGTCGAGGTACTTGCCCATAATGGCAACAGCTCTTTCACGGTAACCCATCTTGCACAGTGCTTCTATTTCGGAAGCTGAAACTGCGGGGATGGTTTCGGGGACGAACAGCCCGCCGTCGGAAGCTAAGCCCTGCACAATTGCCTGTGCCGCCGTTACAATATTGCTTTTGTCTCTCGTGCTGTAATACTTCATGAAGTTAACCCCTTACTGAAATGCGTTTTCTATATGGTTAATTTTTATTGATTTTGAAGCCGTCCCATCGGGTGCGTAAATTTCGATTACATCAAAGCGCGGCTGAAGCTCGGTTTCGTT
This sequence comes from Oscillospiraceae bacterium, assembly GCA_018053145.1. Lineage (GTDB taxonomy): Bacteria > Bacillota > Clostridia > Oscillospirales > Oscillospiraceae > UBA2658. The sequence continues at coordinate 3,714 of JAGPMA010000026.1, forward strand.
TTGCGACAGCCACAGTGACGCGGTTTTAATTATTTTCTCCTGTTTGCTGAAGGTGACAAATTCCTTTGCCTCGGCAAATTCATCTGATTTGCGTAGCTTAACCTCAACAAAAACCACGTATTTCTTGTTTTCTGCGATTATGTCGATTTCACCGAAGCGGCAGGAATAGTTAAGACCGATGATTCTATAGTGCTTTTTCTTCAGGTATTCTGCGGCGGACTGCTCTCCGAAGCGTCCGACAAGCTTTTTGTCCATGCTGAACCCTCCGCAAAAAACTTTTTTAGAAAGGACAAACGATGCACCGGACAAGGGCCAAAGTCGGCCAGCGCGGCGTAATGCTCCTTTGTGCCGTAGCCCTTGTGCTTCGCAAACCCGTATTGCGGATACTTCTCGTCATATTCGAGCAGAAGTCTGTCACGCGTGACCTTTGCAAGAATAGATGCGGCGGCAATGCTCGCGCATTTCGCATCTCCGCCAACTATACTGTGGCAGTTATAAACAATGCCCTTGGTTTGGTTCCCGTCGATGAGAGCAAGCTCCGGCAGGGGATTTAGCTGTCCTATCGCTCTATTCATTGCCATATGCGTCGCGGCGAGAATGTTGTGTGCTTCAATCTCCTCAACGCTTGCAAATCCTATTCCGTAGCTAACGGCAACGGCAATGATAATATTAAGAAGCTCCTCGCGTTTTTTCTCGGAGAGCTTTTTTGAGTCATTCAAACCTTCGATTTCAATACCCTGCGGCAGAATAACAGCCGCGGCGCAGACGGGGCCGGCAAGAGGGCCTCTCCCCGCTTCATCAACTCCGCAAAGGGATACAACTCCTCTTTGCAGGATTTCGCTTTCCAGTGTCCACAAGTCCATAAGCATCCCCTGCTAAACCTTAGGCTTTTCAAGGCTGATACGACCGAGGCGACCGTCGCGGAACTCATCAAGAAGAATTGCGGACATACGCTCGAGATCGCACTCCCCTTTTGAAACAATGAAACCACGCTTCCTTGCCGCAGTTTCGAGAAGCTCAAGCCCTGTTGCGTCAGGGTCGGGAACAAATTTGTAGCGCTGCTCAATGCTTTGGGGATATTGCTCGCGTAGCTTAACCATAAGGTTCGCGGTCAAGGTTTCCCTATCCATTATTTCGTCACGAATCGCGCCGGTATAAGCAAGGCACTCCCCTACCTCTTGGCTGTCGAAGCGCGGCCAAAGTATGCCTGGGGTATCCAAAAGCTCAAGACCTGCGTCGATGGTTATCCACTGTTTTCCGCGAGTTACTCCGGGCTTATCCGAGGCTTTTGCGGCTTTTCGTTTTGCAACCTTATTAATAAATGTGGATTTACCAACATTTGGTATGCCAAGTATCATCGCTCTTATGGGTCTTCCTGCCTGCCCTTTTGCGGCAAAGGCTTCGATTTTGTCCTTAAGAACATAGCGGATTGCCTCCGCAAAGTTGTTAACGCCCTTCCCACTTTTGCAATCTGTTTCAAGAACATAAAGCCCCTGTGATTTGAAATAATTCCTCCAAAGCAAGGTAACTGCCGGGTCGGCCTGATCAACACGGTTCAAAATTACAAGGCGTGGCTTTGTGCCGGAAAGCCTGTCAATATCGGGGTTGCGGCTTGAATAAGGTATACGCGCGTCAATGATTTCGCAGACCGCGTCGACTATTTTCATGTTATCCTCGATCATACGCTGAGCTTTCGTCATATGTCCGGGGAACCACTGAATATTCATTTTTTCGGTCATATCAGACATTGCAATACCTCAAAAGTAATTTTCAGCGATTTTCGTAGTTACAAAAATGCAAATTTAGAAGTCTGTCCCGAACTTGTCAATCGGCAAAAGTCTTAGCAGAACTTTTCCCATGATGTATCTGGTGTCAACGCAGCCAATCATGCTGCTGCGGCTGTCTGTTGAATTGTTGCGGTTATCACCCATTACGAAAACGCAGTTTTCGGGAACGGTGATTTTTCCGTCGAAATCAAGCGGTGATAATGTGAGCTCGGCTGTGTATGGTTCGGAGAGCGGCTGGTCATCAACATAGACAATGCCTTCTTCAAAATTGATATCAACAGTTTGACCTTCAACCGCGATTACTCGCTTGATTATAGGCTCCTCCTGGAAGGAGAGCTTGCGCAGCACAACAACGTCGCCCTGCTTTGGCTCGTAGAACAGGTTAGATATAACAACACTGTCCCCGTCATGAAAAGTTGGGTTCATTGAATCGCCAATTATGCCGATTATTCTGAAAAGGAAAGCAAAAACAAGAACGCAAACGAGGAGCGCGGAAACGAGCGACTGCATCCATTCATATACATCAGAATATTCAGTTTCAGATTCCTTATCGCTTTTCTTTTCTGCGAGTTTGACGGTTTTCTTTTCAGGGTTTGCGGCTTCTTCCATTTCGAAACGTTCATAGTCAAAGCCTGATGAGTTGATATCGTTCAAATCATAGTCTTCGCTTTGCTTTTTATTCAAAAAAGGCGCCTCCTCTAATGTGCATATCTAATACCAGATGTTAATTATACACTTGCCGTGCTTAGTTTAGCAATATTAAAATATAAATTGCCTTAAACATTAACAGATTAGAAACGATTGTTATGCAAATATCCCTAAAATAATAAAAAAGAGGCAAAAGCCTCTTTTTTATTATGATTATACGCGCTCCTTGACCTTAGCCTTCTTACCGACTCTGTCACGGAGATAATAGAGCTTCGCTCTGCGTACTTTACCTTTACGGATTGTTTCGACTGAAACAATAGTGGGTGAATGTACGGGGAAAACCTTTTCACATCCGACATTGTAGGAAATGCGGCGAACCGTGATGGTTTCGCTGATTCCGCCGTGCTTTCTGGCGATAATTGTGCCGTCGAATGCCTGGTTTCTTTCGCGGTTTCCTTCTTTAACACGAACAATGACACGAACTGTGTCACCGACGTTCATTTCGGGAAGTTCAGGTTTCATATACTGCTGAGAAAGTGTTTTAACCAAATCCATGCTTGTATCCTCCCTTCACTGTAAACGTTCATGGCCGGTAAACTGTTCCGCCAGAGGACCGTTCCTGATGACCATTTAGCCAAGAGCATAAACTGCTCTCATATAGACCATGAAATATTACCACATCGGTTGAACTATTGCAAGTAATATTTCACAATTTGCAGAAAAATATAGCGACAGATGCCTGCCGCTATATACATTCAAATCTTAATATGCAACTATAATTCCGCCATCGTTGGCATAAATTGTGCTTATTCCGCCGGCTTTGAATATACGGCATTCCTTAAAGTTAACCTTTTCCATAATGGCGTCACGAGCAGCTCTCGCTCTGTCAGGACACTGGCAATGTGTTATGCAAAGGATGCGGTTACTAATATCTTGGTTCTTGACTCTTTCCGCAATAAGCTCGGCCATCTTTGCAACAGCGCTGTTCATAGACAGTGCCTTGCCGCGAACACAGATGTTACCGGTTTCGTCACCACCCATAACGAGCTTAATTTTTAGTGCTCCGGTAATAAGAGACTGTAGGTGATTTAGTCTACCATTTTTTCGGAACACCTCGAGCGTTTCGAGAAGAAAATATGTTGTTAGGTTATTGATGAACTCAAGAGTCTTTTTAACAATTTCGTCAAAAGCTGTTCCGGCATTTGCAAGATCAAGGATGTAGTGGCAGATTGCAAGCTGACCTGCTGAGGCGCTACGTGAGCTGAAAACGAAAATGTTCTTATCGGGGTTGTTCTCTTTGAACATATTTGCCCCTACAACAGCGCTATTATAGCTTCCGCTAAGTTTATCGGAAAGCGTTACAACATATATATCGTCCGCGCCGCACTCAAATGCCTCGACATAGCTTCCGGGCGAAGGACAAGCGGATTTAGGAGCGTTGCGGGAAGCAGCCATTTTGCTTAAAAGCATGCTGCACCTTAGGGTTTCGTCATCTATAAAGGTTTCTCCATCAAGTTCGATTGAAAGAGGAACGCGTTTTAACCAATTATAGTCATCCTCAAGATAAGGATAGTCACAGCAGCTGTCTCCAATTATTTGAAAGCTCAATGCTTTGTACCTCGTATTCACAAATTGTTAATAAATATGGTAATCAATAACACATGTGGTGATAATGACTATCACTTTAAATTAATTATACTATCAATACACATGCTTGTCAATTAAGATTATTATACAATTACAACAAAGAAAGTTGTTAACAAAATCTAAATAATTAGGGCTTTGCCAAGCTAACAATAATATCAATACAGTTTTCGATTCCAAGTTTTCCGCTGTTTAGGCAGATGTCGTAATTATTGCTCATACCCCATATTCTGCCTGTATAGTTTTTATAATATACCTTACGCTTCTTATCTTTTTCTTCCAAACGTTTTTCTGGAACATCATCTCTTTCGCCGTAAAGGTCAACAATTCGCTCGACTTTAAACTGAGTATCGGCGAATATAAAAACGTGGATTGCGTCTTCATAGTCCTTAAGAATATAATCGGCGCAGCGCCCTACAATAACGCAAGAACCTTCTTCGGGAAGACTTTTAATTATGTTGTGCGAAATTACATAAAGCTTATCGGACATCCCCGGTACACCGTCGTATCCGCCGCTGCCGGAACGTGAAAGATTGAATATAAAACTGCTGGTAGAGGTTGCGTCCTCTCCCCTGCGCTCAACAAACTCTTTTGAATACCCGCTTTCATTAGCTATCCGCTCAACGAGAGCCTTGTCATAAAAATTGTAACCCAACCGCTCGGCAACTGCTTTGGCTATAGTTCTTCCTCCGCTGCCGAACTCACGGCTAATTGTAATAACACTGTTGCTCATTATGCCGCCTCCGATAGAAAAATATGCATTGTATTTAAATTGTAATAACTGTCTGACTAATCAATCGATTTCCGGTTTTGGCAAAGGAAGCTCACTTTTTTGCTGTTGAGAAATGCGCTTCATAATAATCACCGCAAAGGGAATTGTTATAAGGAAGGATAGTAAATCCGCAACACCTTGCGATATGGCAAGCCCATCTAAACCAAACAATGCCGATAAAAGAAAAATAATTGGTATAAAACAGATGCCCTGTCTCGTTATACCGAGGAATATTGCTCCGACGGGTTTGCCAAGTGCGGCATAAAGCATATTTACTACTATGACCCAAGCACTAAGCGGCATAGCGATACACTGCGTAATCAAGCACAGGCTTCCGATTTTTATCATTTCCGCATCCGCCTCGGTGAAGAGCTGAATAACCTGTTCGGCGAATAATCCTATGATAACACTTACTACCGCGGTGAATATCACACCTACGACACATGAAAACTTAAAGGCTTCTCTTACTCTGTCGTAACGCTTTGCACCCCAATTAAAGCCGGCCACCGGCTGAAAGCCCTGACCGAAGCCGAGCAGTGCAAAGGACGGGAGCATCATAATGCGTGTAACGACAGAGGTCGCGGCCTGGGCTGAGTCGGAATAAGAGCCAGCAATCTTGTTTACGTAAATATTTGCCACAACTGCAAGGCCCATTCGAAGCAGCGAGGGCAGGCCCATAAGGGTGGTTTCGCGTACTATATCGGAGCGGTAGTTGATGTTTTTAAGCGACAGTCGGAGAACTGTCTTTTTTCTGATATAGGGGTAAATCAAAATGCAGAAGCTGATTAGCTTTGAAATGGCAACAGCCATTCCCGCGCCGGCAATACCCAAGTTAAAGGTAAAGATAAACAACGGTGCAAGCGCAATATTTAAAATCGCGCCTGATGAAATACCAATCATTGAAAACACCGGGCTTCCCTCTGACCTTAGGCACTGGTTTAAAACAAAGCTTGGCGCCGTAAAAGGCGCAGCTATCAAAAGGTAGGTCGCATAACTTGCCGCATAAGGAGCGGAGGTATCGGTTGCACCCAAAAACCGCACAATTTCATCCGTGAACATCAGTCCCGGAATCATAACCAGAAAACCGAGAATTACAGCTGTGTAGAAAGCTGACGAGAGCGTTTGTGAAGCCGTTTTAAGCTTATTTGAGCCCATGAGTCTAGCAATATAGCTATTTGCTCCGAAGGCCAGAAATGAACCGGCCATCATAATTGCCTGGTCTATCGATAGGTTAACTCCAACGGCGGCTGTCGCCGAAGTTCCAAGAAAGTGGACAAAATATGTGTCAGCCAAGTAGTAAATCGACGAAATCATCATCGCTATTATAGTTGGTACTGCCATTTTTGGAATCAGTTTTGGAATTGATGTGTCAAGCATCATTGTTCTGCGTTCTATTTGTTTTTGCTTATCCTTAGCCATTTCTATCTCCTCAGAATCAGGTCAGTTGCTGTGATAAATTTAGAATAGGTGTTCCGCAAGCTGGGCCCAGATCGGTATTGTAATCGAGCATACGAGTATTGAATAAAATACACTTCCCGAGCTTTCGAGAATAGCCTCGGGCTCTGGGTTGTATTGGATAGTGAAAGCCGAAAGCAGCGATGCCACGGGCAACGCCGCATAAATAACAACAATTTTGGCCACAAGCGGGTCAACCGGAAGAAAATACATGATTGCAAGAGTAATTGCTGGCATGAGCAAGTTACGCAAAACAGGCATAAGCATATATTTTGGTTTTAAAAGCGCTTTCACGTTGTTTTTTCCAAGTGAAATGCCGCAGAGTATCATACCCAAAGGCGAAGTAATTGCGCCAACTGCGGAAATGGTTTTATCAATCGGTGTCGGAAAAGTGAAGCCTGTTATATACAGTGCTAGACCGATAAAAACAGCGACGACTGGCGGTGACAGCCAGCCACTAATTCGCTGCCAAACGCTTTCCTTCTTATGAACTGTTCCGGGCGCTGACAAGAGGCTTCTTGCTGAGCTGTAATAAACCATTCGTATAGGTACTGTAAAAACAACAAAGTATAAAAGACCGGTTTGACCGTAAAGCGCCTCGATAACAGGTATGCCGACAAAGGAAAAATTCGTGAACATAGCCCCGAAACGCAGCATTCTTCCGGTAAAGCTTTTCCCATAGGCTTCATATATAATCTGCCCAATTCCAAAACACAGTGCAAGATATACTATGCTTATGCCTACGAGGATGAAGCAGTTAATTAGCTGATCGGTCGTAAACGGCGCGCTGAACGACTTGATTATCATGCAGGGCAACGCAATATTTATAAGAAACGTTGTAAGCGATTTATCAAACTTCTCGTCGACCATACCTAAGCGCCAGACGAAAAACCCAATTACTATAAGTATCATTAACTGAATCGAAAGCTGAAAAGCGAGCATTGAGTATCCTCTTTATATCTTCTGTGATTAGCTTAGAACAATTAAGTAGGGCGGTTTCGGTAAAAACCGCCCAAAGTAATTTTACATCACTTAATATCGCGCTCGTCAAAGGGGTCGCCGCACTCGGGACAATATTTTGGCGGATTCTTAGGATCTTCGGGTTCCCAGCCGCACTTGTCGCACTTATACAAAAGCGCCTCGGCGGGTTTTGGCTTACCGCATTCGCTGCAAAATTTGCCCTTGTTCATCGCCCCGCAGGAACAGCTCCAGCCAATCGCGGCGGCTGGCCGTGGTTTGCCGCAATCATCGCAAAATTTACCGGTGTTACCGGTTTTTCCGCAGGAACAAGTCCATGTGCTGCCGGCTGAACTTCCATCAGGCTTGTTTTGAGTTCCCATCGTAAAAAGATTCTGTGCGCTTGCGCCGCCGGCACCCTGCGCCATATTGAGTCCGGCAAATCCCATGAAAGCTCCTCCCGCACCCTCGTTTTTGGCCGCGTTCTGCATTGCCTCCGCCTGTGCGCCGACGAGATGTGCAGCAGCCATTGTAGGATCGCGGAAAGCAGCGTTGCGCTGAAGCTGCTTAATCATTTCTTCGTCCTCTTCAGAGGCTGTAACGGAGCTGACTCCGAGTGAAATAATAGAAATGCCGCGAAGCTCGGTCCATTTTTTTGAAAGAACTTCGTTCAAGGCGTCTGCCAGCTCCATTGTGTGACCGGGAAGTGCACTATAGCGAATACCCATTTCGGAAATTTTCGCAAAAGCGGGCTGAAGAGCGGTCAATAACTCGCTTTTGAGCTGAGTGTCGATTTCGGAGCGCCTATATTCCTCGTCTACATTGCCGCATACGTTTGTATAGAACAGCATAGGGTCTGTTACTCTGTAAGAGTATTCGCCGTAGCAGCGTATTGCGATGTCAACATCGAGACCGACATTTTTATCTACAATGCGGAAAGGCACTGGGTTTGGAGTTCCGTATTTATTGCCGATAAGCTCCTTCGTGTTAAAGAAATAAACCCTCTGATCCTTCGCCGTGTCTCCTCCGAAGGTGAAGCGCTTGCCAATGTTTTTGAAGGTTTCAGAAACAGAGTCTCCTAAATTACCAACGAAGATACTCGGTTCAGTTGACGTGTCATAGACATATTCACCGGGAGCGGCGCACAAATCTACTACTTTCCCCTGCTCAACTATTATCATGCACTGGCCATCATTAACAGCGACTATCGAACCATTTGAAATTATGTTTTCTTCTGCCTTTGTGTTGGAACTGCGCTTTGAATTGCGCTTGATGCCCTTTTGAACCAGAACATCGTGCTCAAGCGCTTCACAGTAAAAATATTCTCTCCACTGGTCGGCAAGAACACCTGAAAGCGCGCCGACGCCAGCTTTTAAAAGTCCCATAAAAAATATCCTTTCAAACGCCTGTTAAAAGCGTATTTTCTGCTTTAAAGTGATTTAATTACTTGAGGTCGGAATATAGGGAATTATGCGGGAGGCAAATTCCGGCATATTGACAGTTTGTAAATATACTCTCCCCGGTCCTTGCAAAACTGAAAGAAACAGGCCTTCACCGCCAAAAATAACGTTTTTAAAGCCCTTAACGGTTTCCGCCGTGTAAGATACACTTGCTTCATAAGCCGCAATATTACCGGTGTCGACCTTAAGAATTTCACCTGGAGCAAGGTCTTTGACGACGACTGAACCATCTATTTCAAGGAAGCAAAGCCCCACTCCAGATAGGCGCTGCATAATGAACCCCTCTCCGCCAAAGAAGCCGACTTTTACTTTTTGCACGGAAGCTGATAGCTCAACACCGGGAGTTGCGCATAAAAAAGCGTTTTTCTGACAGATAAACTGTCTTCCTCCATTAAGCTCAAGGGGAATAATACTGCCTGGGAATGATGAGGCAAGAGTAATTTGCGCTCCAGGTCTTTGCGATGTATAGGTGGCCATAAACAAGGATTCGCCAGAAAACATGCGTCCGATTGCCTTGCCGAAACCGCCCTTCATATTGGTTTCCATTGCAATACCGTCCGTCATCCAAGTCATTCCGCCGGACTGTGTGTAAATTCCTTCCCCTGGCTGCATTGTTATTGTAACAGCTGGCAAGTTGTTTCCGAATATCTCATACTGCATAGAAAATCCTCCTGTTGTTATAAATAATAATAATTAGCTGGCGGCTTTTAAAACCTTATCAATATAATAGCAAATATTAGTCTGTATGTCATTTAAAATTTACAATATTAAGTAGATTTTTGTTAGGATTCAATTCGTTTACTTGTAATTTTTTGCTATAATTTTAGTCGGAAAATATTTTTGTGGAAAGCATCAGCCATAAATGCTATAATCCAACAAAAGCTTCGAGGTGACGATAAGTGAAGAACATTATTTTAATAGGCATGCCGGCAACCGGAAAAAGTACAGTTGGAGTTATTCTTGCCAAATTAATTGGCTACAATTTTCTGGATACTGATATACTTTTATCTCTCGAAAAAAACCGCCCCCTTTCACAAATTATTTCGGAGGATGGCTATGATAAATTCATTGAGTATGAAGGTAAGATTGGTGCAGGTATAAAAACCGAAAGAACCGTTATCGCCACTGGAGGAAGCATGGTTTTTTCAGAGAATGCAATGCGTACCTTCAGTAATAGCGGTACGGTTGTCTGGCTTGATACGCCCGTCGCTGACCTTGAAAAGAGAATGCTTGGGACTCTTTTAGACAGAGGGGTTGCTACTCCTGTTAAGATGACAATGAACGAAATTTATGAAATGCGTGAGCCGCTTTATCGAAAATATGCTGATTATCGTGTTAGCTGTGAGGGCGCAACGGAGCACGTTGTCGCAAACCTTCGTGCTTTACTGATTCGAGAAAACCTGATATAAAACAAACCGATTCAAGAATTCTTGAATCGGTTTGTTATTTTATTCTGACAGCGGAAGCCGAACTGTAAAGCATGTTCCATTTTCCGCACTGCTTTCAAGCGTTACAGCTCCCCCAAGAGTATCGACGACATGCTTAACTATAGAAAGCCCAAGGCCTGTTCCGCCGACTGCTTTGCTGCGCCCACTGTCAATTCTGTAGAAGCGTTCAAAAACTCGTCTTTGTTGTTCGGGGGGGATTGGCTCGCCGTCGTTTCTAATCTTTAACACGGCTTGGTCTCCGGTCGAAGAAAGCGAAACATCAACCGCGCCGCCCTGCCTGTTATATTTTACCGCATTGACAAGGAGATTTGAAACAAGTCCTCGAATGTCTTTTTTGTCCGCAAAAACAAGGGCAGGATGTAGGTCTAAATTAATTGCCAGATTTTCCTGCTCAATCAAGGGCTTAAGTTCGCTGACGCTTTCGTTGATGACCGATGCAATATCAATATTCTCTCGTTCACCGGAAAGATCTCCGCTTTCCATACGGCTTATCATTATAATGTCGTTAATCAGCAAATTCATTCGCTCGGATTCCAACCCGATTCTGGACAACAATTCGTTGCGCTGATTTTCTAAAATCGGCAAATCGGAACAGAGAAGCTCTGCGCTTCCTTTAATTGAAGTGATAGGAGTTTTCAGTTCATGGCTTGCGTTCGAAAAAAATTCGCGCCTAATTTTAACTGCATTTCGGCTTTCAGTTACATCTGACATGGTTATAATCAGCGCAGCAGAAAATCTATTTTCTTCACCTGCATAGGTAAAAACGTTTTCAATTATTTTGCCAGCGATTTGAAGGTCTAGCTTAAGCTGTTTTTTATCTGCGACAGCTTTCTCAGCGCATCGAATGAAATCAAAATTCCTGGTCGAATATAAGATGTTTTCGCCGACTGAGTTTTTACTGCAATTTAAATAATCGCAAGCAGCGTTGTTAATTAGAAGAACATTCTTCTTCCCGTCAAGAAGTATAAATCCTTCGCTTACGTTGTCAAGGATATAGTTTAGCTTGTCTTTTTCAAGCTGGATATTTCCGATGTATTCAGAAAGATGTGAGGAAAGCGCGTTAATTTTTATAGCCATATCTTCAAGCTCGGCATAACGGTAATCCTTTGGATTGAGCTGCTTTCCGCCATCTTTTATACTGATAAGACTTTCGTTCATCTCGGCTATAGGCGTGATAAAGCCCTTTGAAAATCTGTGTGTAATTAAGGCTGCCATAAGTAAAGCGATAAATATAACGAGTATCATTGCCGGAACTATGGATTTTAGTCCTTCGAGCACGCCGGCTACCTCTTTTGTGGCTCTAATGTAATAACCATCCGAGGTTTTAACGGCTGAGTATACGAGCTTTTTTCCGATAGTTTCGCTATTCCTAACACTTGAACCATGGCCAGCAAAGCCGGCTTGAATAATTTCCGATCTGTCGAGGTGGTTTTCCATTACCTTATAATCCGCCTGTGAGTCGCCCAAAACGGTGCCGTCGGCGGCAATTATAGTTATTCGAACGTTGTCAACCGAGTTTGCGAAGTCCTTTGCCTGTGTGTTTGCGTCCTTTTCAGGGCTAAACTCCATGGCAATTAATGAGGCATAGGAAAGCAATTGCTGCTGAGTGTCGCTTATCAATTCTTTGTCAAATACAAAAGCATTGAGAGCCCCGGAAATGACAAGCGTCAAGGCAAGTATCAGAACAAAGCCGGCCATAAGTGTTTTTTTCATAAGAACCTCCACGTGCGCCAAAGCGCAGGAATTGAATATTTTAAGCACGGATATGGCAAGCCTATTTTCCTACTCCTCCGACAAAGCGATAGCCGACGCCTCTGACAGTTTTTATGTAGCTGCTGTTTTCGGCAGTGTCAAAAAGCTTTTGGCGTAATGTGCCAATGTGAATGTCGAGTGTTCGAGTTTCACCGTAATAATCGTTACCCCAAATTTTGCTGATAAGTTCCTCACGCGAAACTGCGCGCAAGCTGTTTTCCATCAAATATTTAAGGAGTTCAAATTCCTTAAAGGTTAGCTGGAGAGCAACTCCGTCTTTCGTGACTTCACGAACATTGTTATCAAGCCTAACGCCGCCAAGTTCCAGTATGCTTGAGGCATTGTCGGTGGCATCTGCCACGCCGTGACGGCGAAGCTGCGCTCTCACTCTTGCGCACAGCTCAAGAATGCTGAACGGTTTTGTCATATAATCGTCCGCACCTGCGTCAAGTCCGATTATTTTGTCAAGCTCGGTGTCCTTTGCTGTCAGCATAATAACGGGGATTTCCTTCAGCTCTTTCGAGCTTCTCATAAGGCGCACCGCGTCAATTCCACTCATTCCGTCCATCATTATATCCATTATTACAACGTGCGGAGGCTCTGTTTGCATACTTTCAAGGGCCGATTTCGCATTATCGAAGCCGTTTGGCTTATAACCGTTGCTGTTTAACGCTACTTCAAGCAGCATCCTGATGCTCTCATCGTCTTCAACAATTACAATTCGCTCGTTCACTTCATTGCCTCCTATCAGGTTTTGTGTCAGATAATTCTTTCGTTAATGTGAATTCCTGTAATGTAGAACTGAACCCACTCGCAGATATTGACAGCGTGGTCGCCAATACGTTCAAGGTATTTTACAATCATAAGATAGTCGATTACGGTTTCCATATTCATTGTGTCTTTATATATATTTGAGCCCAGTTCGTGGCGAATTTTGTTAAAATAATCGTCAACAATATCGTCCTTTTCCATTGTCTGTCTTGCAAGTTGAAGATCGCCCTTGACATAGGCTTCAATTGCTGATGCAACCATTTCCTTTGCACTGACTGCCATTTTCAATACTTCTTCCTGTAGCTCGGGGAAGGCGCATTCATCGTGATACATACTGATTTCGGCAATATCCGATGCTGCATCACCGATTCTCTCAATATCTGTAATCATTTTAATAGCTGTGCTGATTTTGCGAAGATCTGAAGCCACCGGCTGCTGCTTAAGTATCATTTTGAGGCACATTGTTTCAATGTCGCGTTCCATCGAATTTATATTTGCATCATCTTCTATTATCTCTTTTGCGAGCACTTTGTCAAATGTTTTCAAGGCCTGCATGGAGCGAGTCACAGCATCAATCGCTGTTGAGCCCATTTTTATTAATGCTGAGGACAAATCCTTCAACTCGTCATCATAGAGTCTTCTTGTCGGCATAAAATTCACTATCCTTTCATTTAACCAAAACGCCCGGTAATGTAGTCCTCTGTGCGTTTGTCCTTCGGAATTGAGAAGATATCGTCGGTTTTCCCCATTTCGACAAGCTCGCCCACAAGGAAGAAAGCGGTTTTATCGGAGATACGCGCCGCCTGCTGCATATTGTGAGTGACAATAACAACAGTGTAGTCGCGGCGAAGATCATCCATAAGTTCCTCTATTCGCATCGTGCTTGCGGGGTCAAGAGCGCTTGTCGGCTCATCCATAAGCAGTATTTCCGGTTCAACACTCAAAGCGCGGGCAATACAAAGGCGTTGCTGCTGACCGCCGGAAAGCCCAAGAGCACTTTTTTTCAATCTGTCCTTAACCTCATCCCAAAGCGCAGCTCCTCGCAAAGATTTTTCAACAATTTCCTCTAGAGCCGCTTTACTGCGTTCACCGTGTAAACGCGGACCATAGGCAATGTTATCAAAAATACTCATAGGAAAGGGATTCGGTGCCTGAAAAACCATACCGATATGCTTGCGGAGAAGATTTATGTTAGTATCCTTTGCGTAAATATCCGTTTCGCGGTACTTTACCTCTCCTGTAATGTGTACGTCCGGCACAAGGTCGTTCATACGATTAAGAGTTTTTAAAAATGTGCTTTTTCCGCAGCCCGATGGCCCGATAAGCGCCGTTATTTCTTTCTCTGCTATGTCCATATCAATACCCTTGAGAGCCTGAAACGCGCCATAATACAACTCAAGGTTTCTTGATGTAATTATACTCATATTCGTCACCCGACCTTTTTTAGTCTTTTTTTCGCCGCTTTTGCAGAAAAATTGAGCAGCAATACCAAAATCATTAGAATCGATGCAATTGCAAAACCGACATCAAAATTTCCGCTTTCCATAACGTAAACATAAAGCATTACGCTAAGTGTTCCGCCGCTTGTATGAAGCGCTTGTAAATAGTTGGTTACAAGAACATATCCAGCGCCTGCTGTGAACAGAAGCGCTGCCGATTCACCGACAATTCGGCCGATTGCAAGGATCGAACCGCTAACTATTCCGTCTATAGTGCAGGGCAATACAATTGTTCTGATAGTATACCACTTTGTTGCGCCGAGCGCTGCCGCTCCGTCGCGATATGACTGCGGAGTTGTTTTCAGCGATTCCTGAGTTGTTCTGATTATATTAGGAAGTATCATTATTACAAGAGTTAAGGAACCGGCAAGTATGCTCGACTTTAAGCCTAGCTTCTGGCAGAAGAACAGCATTCCCACCAGACCATATATTATTGATGGAATAGCCGTAAGTGTTTCAGTTGAGAACTCGGTAAAGCGCACCATTTTTCTATTTTTTGCATACTCATTTAAATAGATTGCAGCGCCTATTCCGATTGGCAAAGCTATAACAAGTGCGGTTATTATTGTGTAAAGAGTGAAAATAATGTTTGGAAGAATTCCAATTTTATCTTCAAGAACCTTACGTGCAGTTGAAAGAAATTCCCAGCTTACGTTGGGCAAACCTCTGTAGAAAATGTAGCCGATAAGCAAAATTAAAAGCGAAATTGTTATAATAGCCGAAAGATAAATCAGCGCTTTGAAAACAATATCTTTCACTCTGCGCTTTGACGATATTTTTCTGTTAAGCTTCGGTAGGGCGACTTCATTTTGCATCTGCTTGCCCTCCCTTGAGCAATCTGTTAAGTATGACGTTAATAACCATGATAAACACGAACAGAATTAGACCTATCGAAAAAAGCGCCTGCTTTTGAAGACCTCCGGCATATGACATTTCAGAAGCAATCGCTGTTGTCAGAAGACGCACACTTCCAAATAGTTTTGGCATATTTGCCACATTTCCCGCGACCATCATAACGGCCATGGCCTCACCTATCGCTCTGCCAATTCCAAGAACGATACCGGCTGTTATACCGCTTTTTGCTGCCGGTACACTAACCTTGAAAATCGTCTCGATTTTTGTGGCTCCCAGAGCAAGACTCGCCTCTTCGAATTTTTTTGGTACGGCATTGAGAGCATTTTCACTTACGCTGACAATACTCGGAAGTATCATAATGGCCAGTACAATGATTGCAGAAAACAGCGTCGAACCGCTTTTAACCCCAAACACGTCCATTACAAGCGGAACAAGAACAATCATACCTATTAGACCATAAACGACCGAAGGGATTCCTGCCAAAAGCTCGACCGCAGGACGAACCGAGGAGGCAACTTTCGGACTTGCGATTTTTGAAAGAAAGACAGACATAAATAGTCCAATTGGGACTCCGATAAGTATTGCTCCAAAAGTTGCGAAAATAGATGACAGTATAAATGGTAGTATTCCGAATAAAGGCTCAGACGCTGTGCTTTTCCAGACCTGACCGAAAAGGAAATCAATTATTCCGATTTCCTTGATGGCAGGCAAACCGCTGATTATCATGTATAAAGATATTCCGACAACTGCAACAATCGACACCATGCCGCAGAAGACAAAAACTATATTCATAATTTTTTCTGTAATATTTCTAGCTTTCATAATGACCTCCGTCAAGCTATGGGGAAGCAGTCAATAATTTTCTATAAGGGGACTTCTTTGCGAAGTCCCCTTTTGTTGCTTATGGATAGATTATTTCTGAATTGCGCCAGCCTTCTCAATGATTGAACCTGCTTCATCGCTAAGTGCGAATTCGATGAAAGCTTTTGCAGCAGCCGAAAGCTCTGCGCCCTGCTTAGTAATCATGTTGAAGTTTCTCTGAATCTTGTATGTTCCGTCAAGAACAGTTGTTTCTGTGCATTCTACGCCACCAACCTTTATTGCGCTTACTGTATCGCCGACACCGGAGAGGGATGCATAACCGATAGCGTTTTCATTTGCAGCTACTGCGGCGACAACTGCGCCGGTGGAGGTCAGTTCCTGCTCATATTTGCATGCGTCTTTTACATCAACGATGCCTTCAAAGCCGTCACGTGTGCCGCTGCCCGCTTCACGACCGACGAAGACTATAGGAGCATCTGCGCCGCCGACATCTTTCCAGTTGGTAACTTCGCCCTTTGCGATGGAGGCAATCTGCTCGATTGTGAGGTCAGTAACGGTGTTAGCTTTGTTAAGGACTATTGCTATGCCGTCAATTGCGATTGTTGTTGAGTCAAGACCGGTTTCTTCTGCCTTCAAGTTGCGGCTTGCAAGGCCGATGTCTGCTGTTCCGTCGGTTGCGGCAGTGATTCCGGCGCCGGAGCCTGTTGCGTCATATGTAACAACTACATCGGGGTTCTTTGCCATGAAAGCTTCGCTGAGAGCAGCGATAACCTTTTCCATTGATGTTGAGCCGTTTGTCGAAACTGTTCCTGTAAGTGCCGCTTCTGTGGGGGCTGCCGAGGCTGCTGCCGAGGGAGAAGCTTCTGCTTCTTTTGCAGTACATCCGGCGAATAGTGCAATACACATAACTGCTGCAAGGGTAATTGAATAAATCTTTTTCATTAAGTTTTCTCCTTAAATACATTTTCGATATGTTTTATTTACCACTGGTACTGTAACCATAATAATTTCTATGATATTATGGCACTACCATAATTCATTCAAAAGTATGTAAAGATATCGTAAAGTTGTAAAGTCGTTAAATCTCAATCTATTATTACCCGCTAAAGTGACGTTTATTTTGTTTTATAACCGAATAATCATCGAATCCATTAGTATTATAAGTGCGATATGAGTCTTTATTTTCGATATTAAGTTAAATATCGAGTATTTTGGATATTTATTGTGGTAAACCGCAGAAAATTGTGTTAAAATATCACATATGTTATTTATTTGTCCATCAATAATCACTATCTTTACTAATTTCTTATTTGTTTCGATAGTATTAAATAATCTGTATTTTGTGTATCGGAGGTCGTTATGGACATAAGAGATTTGCGATATTTTTGCTTAACAGCAGAACTTGAGCACGTTTCCAAGTCTGCTGAAAAACTTGGAATAGCTCAGCCCTATCTCACTAAAATCATCGGGCAGCTCGAAACCGAATTTGGAGTTGAGCTGTTTGATAAGGTTGGCAGAAAAATCAAGCTTAATAACTGTGGTGAGGTGTTTTATCGTAACGCAAAGAAAATTCTTGCAGATGTAGATAATCTCTATACAGAAATGGACTTTATTCAGGGGAAAAACAACAGAACCATTTCCCTTCTATGCAATACCGAAGCTCACGCCCACGGAATGATAGTCGAATTTCAAAAGAAACACTCAAATTATGCGCTTAAACTAGCCTATGCCACAAAGAAAGAAATGGTGGAAGCGCTAAAAACCGGCGCGGCAGACTTTGCTCTTTGCGACCCCGCAATTGATGAAGACTCCGAAAGAAATATCGTTACAGAAATCGTTTTCCGCGACACAGCCTGTCTTTTGCTCCCACCAGAGCATCCCATGAGAAGTAAACAATCGATTAAATTTGAGGATATGCAAGGTGAAAGACTCGTTACGCCTTCAAAAGGTGGAGCGATGAGAAATCACATTGATTATGCTTTTGAGAAATATTCAGTTCGTCCAAACATTGTGTGTGAAACGCACGATTTAAATCTAATTATTCAAGCTGTTGCCAGTGGCATGGGTTCGGCCTTCATGTCATATTCTGTCCTCGAAAAATATCCGGAGCTCAGAGAGAGCTGCATTGAAGTTGACAGTCCGGACAAATACGGCAATATGGGGCTTAGTTACAACAGCTTAGCTATAGAAAACAGAAACATGGAAAATTTTCTTTATTTTTGCCGTGAGTATTTTGAAAAGCTTCAGGCTAAAATTGATGCTAAAACAAAATTAGCTGACGAAAAGTAATACCTAACCCTTGGGGATTTCAAACGCAAAGACAGAAACCGCTCGCCAGATTTATTGACACAACCCGGAGGTTTTTATGGATATTAGAGATTTGCGCTTCTTTTGCTTAACGGCCGAAATGGAGCACGTTACAAAAGCTGCAGAAAAGCTCGGTGTTTCTCAACCCTTTTTGACCAGAGTAATAAGCAACCTTGAAAAAGAGATTGGCTTGTCGTTGTTTGATAATGTTGGTCGTAAAATCCGACTTAACGAAAACGGCGAAACTTTTTATCTTCATGCGAAGAAAGTTCTGTCCGATATGGAAGAGCTTAATAAACAAATTGGTGATATGCTCGACAAGCATAACAGAAGCATCAGAATATTTTGTAACATGAGTTCCTATTCTCCGGAGCTATTAGTGGCATTTAGAAAAAAATATCCAAACTACACTCTTTCAATAGAGTTTGCGTCAGCAAAGGATATACTAAATGCGCTTACCGTTGGGGAAGCAGACTTTGCTTTCTGCTCACCTCCAATTATCGATGACCCGATCAAAGGAATCAAAACCGATCTTGTTTTCTGCGAGCATTGCAGCGTTTTACTTCCGCCTGGGCATCCCCTTTTGGCTAGAGAAAAGGTGTCGTTTGAAGACATAAAAAACGAACAGCTGATTACAACCACAAAAGGTACCGGCTTACGCATTAATATTGAGCGTGTTTTCAATGCACACAATTTTAAGCCTAACATCGTCTGTGAATCAAACGACATGAACTTGATTACACGCAGTGTTAAGGACGGTGTTGGATATACCATAATCCCTCGCTGGCAAGTATTCAGTAATCCTGAGCTTAAACAATACTGCGTGGGTGTTGACATTCCCGATGCTCACGCCTATATAGGCATCAGCTACAATACTAATCCTGCCGTCGGCATCGCTTGCATGGACTTCAAAAACTTCGCCATCAAGTTTTTGAACGAATTTAACAAGACGGCTTATGGAAAGAGATAGAACAATTCAAATCAGCTATCAGTTCTTTTGCACGTATTCCCTTTTTTCGCGAATATAATTTGTTGTTAGAACTGACAATATTTTTTCTTTTTGCTTGACATGCTTTTTTACTTATAATATGATTACGTTAGTTTAATACATAAACGCGATGATGAGGAAGAAGTAACCGTATCTGAACCGAACAGAAAGTTGCCGACATGATGAGAGGCGCACGGGGAATTACGGTGAATACATCCTTTAGCTTCACACTGAAAGTCAACCAAGTAGGATGTGACGAATGACGCCCGTTAACGTGTTGGCTCTTTGGACGACGTATATTACGATGGAAGAGAGCTTTTAAGGCGGCTTTGCGTGAGCGGGTCGCGAACCAAGGTGGTACCGCGAAATGTTTTCGCCCTTCGGATTTTTCCGAAGGGCTTTTATTTTTTTAGGAGGGTTTTGTATGCCTATCACAGATTTATTGGAACGTAACGCAAAGCTATATCCAAACGAAGTCGCACTTGTCGAGATTAATCCGGAGCACGAAAGCACTCCGTCTCAGACTTCTTGGAAAGAATTTGCTTTGGTTGATATAAACTATCAGGAAAATACCTATCGGCGAGAAATTACTTGGAAGGATTTTGATTGCCGTGCTAACCGCTTTGCACATTTGCTGCTCGCAAATGGGGTGAAAAAGGGTGATAAGGTCGGAATTTTGATGATGAACTGCCTTGAGTGGCTG
Organism: Oscillospiraceae bacterium; assembly: GCA_018053145.1. GTDB lineage: Bacteria > Bacillota > Clostridia > Oscillospirales > Oscillospiraceae > UBA2658. The sequence continues at coordinate 23,582 of JAGPMA010000026.1, forward strand.
CCGATATATTTCGGAATACTCAAAGCGGGAGTACTTGCCGTTCCGCTTAACTATCGCTATACCGCGGATGAAATCAAATACTGCCTCGACTTGGCAGACTGTTCCCTGCTCGTGTTTGGGCATGAGTTCATAGACCGACTGAGTGAAATTAAAGAAAGCATCCCGAAGATTAAAAAGCTCTATTATGTCGGTGCCGACTGTCCCGAATGGGCCGAGAGTTATTATCCTTTTATGTCCTATTGCTCAAGCCGTAAGCCGAGAGCCGAGATTACAGACGATGATTATGCAGCAATTTACTTTTCCTCCGGCACGACAGGTTTTCCAAAGGCGATTTTGCACAAACACCTTAGCCTTACTCATTCGGCAATTGCCGAGCAGAATCATCATCATCAGAAGCGTGGTGATTGCTTTCTTTGTATGCCGCCCTTGTACCACACAGGCGCTAAAATGCATTGGTTTGGAAGTCTGCTTTCCGGCAGCACCGCAGTCTTGCTGCGTGGAATAAGCCCTGAATGGATTTTAAAAACAGCTGCCTCGGAGCACGCTACAAATGTGTGGCTGCTTGTGCCGTGGGCTCAAGACATTCTCGATGCGTTGGACCGCGGCGATTTGAAGCTTTCCGACTATGACCTATCGGCTTGGAAGCTAATGCACATCGGAGCACAGCCCGTCCCCCCTTCTCTTATTAGCCGCTGGAAGGCGTATTTCCCAAGTCATCAGTATGACACGAACTACGGTCTTTCCGAGTCCATCGGACCTGGCTGCGTACATCTGGGAATTGAAAACGCTCACAAGGTTGGTGCAATCGGGGTTGCAGGTTTCGGCTGGGAAACGATGGTGGTTGATTCCGAAAAAAAAGAAGTCCCGCAGGGCGAGGTCGGCGAGCTTGCAGTTCGAGGACCGGGAGTTATGACCTGCTACTATAAAAACGAGGAGGCCACTTGCGAATCCCTGTCGCCCGATGGCTGGCTTTGGACCGGTGATATGGCGCGTATCGATGACGATGGCTTCATTTGGCTAGTTGATCGTAAAAAGGACGTTATAATCATGGGCGGCGAAAACATCTATCCCGTTCAAATTGAGGATTTTCTCCGTAAAAACGATAAAATTAAGGATGTCGCGGTAATCGGGAGACCTCATTCTCGCTTAGGAGAAATAGCCTGCGCTATTATCGAACTCAAGCCGGATGTTACAGCGTCAGAGAGCGAAATTAACGATTTCTGCTCAGCGCTCCCCCGCTATAAGCGCCCACGCGAGCTTATATTCGACAAGATTCCCCGTAATCCAACAGGAAAAATTGAAAAACCGGTGCTTCGGAAGAAATACGGAAGCATGGACATTGTCTCGTTGCAGACCGGAACAGCAAAATAAAAAAGTTACCGCAAGTGAAATCGCTTGCGGTAACTTTTTTATGATATCTTTCAACTATTTGTTTTGTACTATTACGAAAACCACTGTTGCGGTGATGTTCTAGCAAACCTTAACTGACCAACCGAATTTGTCCTCTGACTTTCCCCACTGGATATCTGTAATGGTGTTATAAAGCTTTTGAGTTATGCCACCGATATTATTTCCGCCGATTTGATGGCAAATTCCATCAAACGAAATCTCTCCGATGGGAGAAATAACCGCGGCTGTTCCTGTGCCCCACGCTTCTTCAAGCGTTCCGTCTTCTGCTGCTTTAACCAGCTCATCGACTGTGAACTCGCGCTCTTCGACCTCTAAGCCCCAGCTTTTTAAAAGCTCAATGCAGGACTTGCGAGTAATGCCAGGCAAAACACTGCCTGTAAGTGCCGGGGTAATAATTTTACCGTTAATTTTGAACATCACATTCATGCTGCCGACTTCTTCAATGTTGCGGCGGGTAACGCCATCAAGCCAAAGCACCTGACTGAAGCCCTGCTTTCCAGCACGCTCCCCTGCACGAATTGAAGCGCCGTAATTGCCGCCGCATTTTGTGTGGCCGGTTCCACCGCGAACAGCACGAACATCACTGTTTTCAATCATGATGCGAATAGGTGCAAGCCCTTCGGGGTAATAGCTGCCCACCGGGCAGGTTATTATTGCAAACAGATAGCTTTCAGATGCGTGAACGCCAAGCTGTCCTGACGTTCCGATAATAAATGGACGAATATAAAGTGATGTGTCGGGGACATTCGGTACCCACGCATTATCAAGCTCAAGAAGAGCTGTTAAGCCGCCCATAAATGCTTCTTCTGGAACAGGCGGGATACAAATACGTTCGGCGGAGCTGTTAAGTCGTTTTGAATTTTCGATAGGACGGAAAAGCAGAACCTCCCCCTTCGGGCTGCGATAAGCCTTCATACCCTCGAATATTTCCTGAGCATAGTGCAGAACAACAGCTGCCGGAGAGAGCTCAAAGTTTGCAAAAGGTACTACTCTGGGGTCATGCCAACCTTTGCCTTCGTCATAGTCCATAAGAAACATATGGTCGGAAAAATACGTGCCGAAAGGTATTCCGTCAAGTGACGGCTTTTCCTTTAATACGGCTGCCTTTTCGATTTTAATTGTTTCCACTTTGATCACGCTCTCTTTCAAAAATAATTATCTCTAGTATTTAACTACAGATTTTATCATTCCCACACCATTTTTCAAGTGGAAATGAACCCAAACAATAAAATTTGTAAGTTACGTTGTTTTACACTTTAATTCGATATCAATTTTTGTTTATTAATTAATTATTACTTATTTTCTCTTGTACTACCAAGAGTAATACAGTATAATAGCGGAAATGTTATAAACATCATTACAACTGCTATAAGGGAGATAAAACCATGCTTAAAGTTGAGCACGTTACAAAGAAATACGGTAAGCTGATTGCAAATAATGATATCAGCTTTTTAGTCGAGAGCGGACAAATTGCTGTTTTGGTAGGACCAAATGGTGCCGGCAAGTCAACTATAATTAAATGTATATCGGGATTGCTAAGGTTTGACGGAAGCATTTATATTGACGGAAACGAAAACAAATCCATTGAGGCCAAAAGTCTGATTGGCTATGTTCCAGAAATGCCGGCCGTTTATGAATTGCTTACAATTGCAGAGCACATGGAATTCATTCGCAGAGCCTATCGTCTTCCGGACGACGGCTATGACAACTATCTTTTAGAGCGCTTTGAACTGCTTGACAAAAAGGATAAGGTCGGCAAGGAGCTTTCTAAGGGTATGCAGCAAAAGCTTTCAATTTGCTGCACGCTTATGCACAAGCCTCGCGTTATTATTTTTGACGAGCCGATGATTGGCCTTGACCCGCACGCTATTAAAGAGCTGAAAAAGATGTTTATTGAGCTAAAAGAGCAGGGCTGTGCCTTGCTTATCAGCACACATATGCTCGACAGCGTTGAGGATTTCTGGGATGTGGCACACATCATGGTTAACGGCAGTTTTGCCGCGACAAAATTCAACGTTTCGGAAGGAAGCGGGGAAAAGACACTTGAGGAGCTGTTCTTCGAGATTACCGAGGGTAAGTCTGCGGAGGTTGTGCAATGAACGGTAACGCACTTAGCTATCTACTCAGAACAAAAATGCATAATCAAATCAAAAGCTTCTTTAAAAAACCGATACGCATAATATATATATTGCTCTTCATTGCTATAATAGTTGTAACTTTAATCGGAGGGAAGTCCGGTGCAGAAGAGACTGACAGAGTAATACGGGATGTTTCTGAGCTTACAGCTGGACTAAACGCTCTATTGATTCTAATATTTTCAACAACCTTTTATTCGGGATTGAATAATGGCGGAACTTTTTTCAAGATGGCAGACGTGAACTTTCTCTTTCCTTCCCCTCTTAACAAAAGAAACATTCTTTTCTATGCCCTAATTCAACAAATCGGAACGTCAATGCTCATAGGTGTTTTTATTTTGTTTCAATACACAATGCTTCATGTGAGCTATAATCTAAGCTATTTAGGACTATTGCTGATATTTGTTGTTTATTCTTTAACCGTGTTTCTGAGCCAGACAGCGTCGATGTTTCTATACACCTTTATTAGCGACAGCGACAAAAAGAAAACAGTCGCAAAAACAATTCTGTTAGTTGTTATTTCTGCTCTGCTTCTGTATATCGGAATGCACCTTCTTGCTAACAAAGGCAACATCGTTAAAGGACTGGCGGAAGCCGGAAACGGCTTGCCGATACAGCTTTTTCCCTTTGCTGGATGGATGGGTGCCTTCGCAGGAAGCATTATGAATGGCAACTATATCCAATCTGGGATTTGGCTGATAATCTCTGTTGCAGCTTTCTTCGCAATGCTTACAGCAATGTCAAAATCAAAGCGTGAGTATTACGAGGATGTTCTCGCCTCGACGGAAACCATGCAAAGTGCTCTGTCTGCAGCAAAGGACGGCATCACGCCGGAGGTTTCGCCGCGTGTTATTAAAGTCGGAAAAACAGGAATAGGTAACGGTGAAGGCCCGTCTGTATTTTTCTATAAGCATCTTTTGGAAAACAGACGCTCAAGCAAAATACTATTCAGCCCGATGTCTATAATGTTTATGGTGATGAGCATTGTCTTTGCCATATTCTCAAAAAATGCCGGTATCCTTCCCTCGTTTTCATTTTCAATTTACATGATGATCTTTACAGTTGCTTTGGGAAGATTTAACCGAGAACTGACTAAACCCTATATATATCTTCTGCCCGAACCACCGCTTAAAAAAATGATATACGCATTGGCGGAAACTCTGCCTACGGAACTTCTCGAAAGCACTATAGTGATGATTCCCATAACAATAATTGTTGGCGGAAACGCCTTAGAATGCATTATGTGCATCCTCGCTCGAACGAGCTTTGCGGCGCTATTTATTGCTTCGAGCGTTCTAATTGAACGGATATGGGGAGGAGCACTTTCAAAGGTAGCAGGAATGTTTATATATCTTGGGTTCGATTTACTTTTAGCGGCGCCTGGTATTGTTCTTGCAATTATACTGACAAGCATCGGCCTTTCGGCAGTAAGTACTGTATTTACTACGGCAATTTGCCTTACAATATGTAATCTTCCAGTTGCTGCACTAATTCTTCTTTTATGCAAAGACACCCTGCAATACGCTGAAATATAAATGAAAAAGAACTCTCTTTCGTTTTGAAAGGAGTTCTTTTTTTCTGTCAATTTCCGACTGTGTTAGTTTGTATGAGCTCAAAATTTTTTGTAATAGTGTTAATTGTTTTAATATAGGCTTGCTGCTTTAGTAGCTCACCTTTTTCGTCAAACGAGATATTTCCTGTAATTCCTTGATAGGAAAGCGTTTTTAGCGTTTGCGAGAGGACTTGTGGGTCTTTTGAATTTGCAGTTTCTATAGCCTGAATAAGAAGCATATAGCTGTCATAAGCCATCGCCGAAAGCGAGGAAGTGTAGTTGTTGCCGCCGTTTTCAGCGATTCGTTCATCTTTGTTTGATAGCCATGATGAGAAGTTTTCCGCAAATTCGGCTGATGCCGGATCGGCAGAAGCATCTGAGTTGAATTCCGACGCGAAATATATCTGCCGAAAGTTTGAGCTAAGCTCGTTAAGCAGCAAGGCAGAGTCCCATGATTCAGGGCCTAGTATCGGGCAAGTTAGGCTTTCACTTCGGGACTGCTTAACGAAATACTCAGCCTCCGATGCGCCGGAGAGCATATAAACAAAGTCAATATCGCTATTCAAAAGCTCTTTCGTCAACGCTCGAAAGTTTTCTTGACCAAGCTGGAAAGCGAATTCCGTAACTTCACCGCCAAGCTGAATAAAAGCATCGGCAAAGGTTTTTCCGGCAACCTTTGAATCTTCGTCGCCGATCTGAGTTATTACGGCTGCGTGCCTTAAGTCTATGCCGTAAGCAAAATTGGCCATAATCCCACTTTGGAACGAATCGGTGTAGCAAATGCGGAAATAGTTACCGCCATTCGCGGTTGCAGACTGACTTGTACAAGATATGCCAATCATAGGAATGCCCTTTTGGTCAAACTCTGGCAAACCCGCAGCAGTCGCTTTTGAGCTGTATGAACCCAAGACGGCGGAAACATTTGATTCTATTAGTGTTTGAGCGGCAAAAGCCGACCCCTTTTCATCGGCGGCATTATCGGCCTCAATAAGCTCAACACTGAACGTTTCACCGTTAATTTCGACGGTGGGACAAATACGATTAGCATATCGTATTCCAAGAGCCTCGCACATACCACCCTGAGCATAATCATCGGTAAGCGGCTCATAAACGCCGATGTATATTACATTTTTGCTTTTTGTGTTCTCGCCAAAGGCGCTGATTTTATCCTTGTCGCCAAGACTTCCGAATAAAACGAACATCCCAGCGATAAGAAAAAAAGCGATAAATGCCAGTAGAAATTTCTTCATCCGTACTCCAATGCTGTAGCTATTCCTAATTAACGGGATTTTGTTGGAAGATATTATTCTATATAATATAACAAAACGGTTACAATATCAAGGTTTTACGACAAAATTGGGCGTTTTTGATAAAGCCAAAGCAAGGTATTTGGATTATTCCTCAAAACCAGCTATATGATTTTAGGGCTGGTGCGCCAGTCGGCGTTGCCTCTCCGCTCTTCTTTTGCAGAATAGCCCATAACATAAAGGTCATGGGCAGAGCTTTCGAGTTGGAACAATCGCCTGCAGTCGAGAGAAAGCTCCTTTACCGAGGCCGGCTTTGTAATTACCGGAATCGCTGATTTTTCAGACATTATTTTTAAAACGCTTCTTCCGGTATCATTTGCCGACAATACTCTGGCATAAGGCGGAAGACCTTCCGAATCTGTTGATTTAATTCCGAGTGCAGCACACATACACATCCTGCGCAAACGTGAAAGCGCATATCTCTTTGATTTAGCGGCTGACAACACACCATCAAGACTTGGCTCCTCCCTGGCTGCTGCAAAAAGCAGGTTCCCAAGCCC
>JAGPMA010000027.1 GCA_018053145.1 Oscillospiraceae bacterium
CCGACGGTGTTGCCGCGGCGTGCGTTTTGCCGAGAAACAGAGGTTTGGGAACAGTTGACATAATATTGACCAGTCCTTCAGGAGTGCCTTCGGTGGCGCTGTTAAGCTCGGTACAAAAGAACTTTGAAGCACAACGCGAAATTTGCGTTGATGTGAGGGTTTCTGCTCCCACGACGGTAACGGTTCCTGTTTCTGTAGCTATTTCTATTAAAGCCGGGTATAACTATGACTCGGTTTCCTCCAGAGTGAAGGCGGAGCTTCAGCGGTTTTTTAACGGAACGCTGCTTGGGAAAGACGTGCTGCTGGCCAAGCTTGGGCAGGTGGTATTTGGCGTTGAGGGAGTGTCGAATTATTCGTTTTCGCTGCCGAGTGCCGATATTACGGTTGCAGCTAACGTGCTGCCGATTGCGGGAGTGATTTCCGTTATAAGGAGATGAGGAAACTGAGCTATACGGATTATTTAAAACAAATGCTTTTTCCTTTGGGTGTTTATGACCTTGAGGAGGGAATCGGCGCGGAGGAAATCAAAGTTATCGGTAAGCAGCTTGACGAGGTTTTCAATTCGCTCGAGGAGCTTGGGAGGGAATCGGTTATCACGCAGGCGCAGGACTATGGGTTGAAAGGCTATGAAAAAGTGCTGCCCTTTACGCCGGCCTATATAACGACGCAGGATGAACGTGACGCTGTGATGGCGCTTCTTCGTATTCGCGGGGGTTGCTTTAGCAGTGCAAAGCTTCAGGATACGCTTCGGGGCTGCGGCATTTCGGCAAGTATCGCTGAGAGCGTCAAAGCAATGACGGTTGCTGTTTGTTTTCCTAATAATAAGGGAATCCCCGAGGGCTTCGATGCGCTTAAGCTCCGAATTGAGGAGATTGTTCCTTGTCATCTGGCTGTGGAATATTCGTTTGTTTATTCCGCATGGCGTGAGCTGATGAATAGGCTCGTTAGCTGGACCGCTATCGAGGGAAATGCGAAAAGCTGGCGGGAGTTTGAAATTTATGAGTAAAAAAAAATCTGGGAGGTTTGTCATGAATGAATGGATGGTAGTTACGGTGATTGCGACCTTGATAGGAATTTGCGCGTCTGTCATACGTCCGCTAATTAGTCTTAACGGAACTATTTCACGTTTGACAGCCGCCGCAAATGTGCTTGAAAAGAACATTTCGGGACTTACCGCGAAGAATAGCGAAGCGCACGCAAAAATTTGGGAGAAGGTTGAAGAGCACGAGGATGTTCTGAACAGACATGAGATAAGGCTGGTGCTTATTGAGAAAAATGCCGTGAAATAAAAGTTCGGAAAGCGACCGCTCCATGACTGAGAAATATTAGCTTATGTACAGAAATTGTTCCGAACACACGGTGATAAATGAAATGCTGAAATATGGAGAGCCGCTTGAGCCAAAGGCTTTTGAGAGGCGGAAGCGCTGTGCTGATGAGGATGGTGGGGCGGTGCAGATTTGTTATGTATCGGATGAAGATTTTGCTGAGATTTGTTTTGAGCGAAAAAGCAAAAAGATGATTGTCATAAATGACAATCATCTTTTGGTGGAGGAGGGTGGATTCGAACCACCGAAATCACTGATAACAGATTTACAGTCTGCCCCCTTTGGCCACTCGGGAACTCCTCCATGTGAAATTGTAGCTGAATGAGCTGGAGCTGGTGGACGGATTCGAACCCCCGACCTGCTGATTACAAATCAGCTGCTCTACCGGCTGAGCTACACCAGCACGTCATCAGCGAGATTCATATTAACAAAATTATAACCTTTTGTCAACATATATTTTAGCTTTTGAGGAAAGATTGGAGAGACGGATTATGGCTGATATGTTGGAACTTTCGGCTCAATACCGCACTGTCGGAATAAATTGCAGAAAAAGAGTGAATGAGTTGGACAGACTACTCCGCGAAAATAATAGTTATATCAATGAATATGAATTGAAACGCGAAATAACGATGCTGACGGCAATGTGGAGAGATTGCATTGCTACTTCAAAATATCTTAAAGCTTATTTTGAAAGGAGAGAACACCTTGAAAGGCTCAGAAAACAAGGAAATGGAATATGAGGCCTTGAAGGAGTTTATAGGTCTTTTATACATAGAGGGAAACCTTAGTAATCGCGTGAGGATTGCAATCAACGAGGAACTGACAGACAGACAGCGGGAACTTATTAACCTGTATTATATTGAACAGATGAGCATGACCGAAATCGCGCAGAATCTTGGACTGAGCCCTTCGACGGTCAGCAGGACGTTAAAACGCGGGAGGGGCAGGCTGAAGAGATATCTAAAATACAACGGAAGATATTTTGCGGAGGCTGTTTCGGAGTGAGTTTGCAAAGCTGCAACATATATGTTATTATACTGAAATATATTTTATATGGCAGTTCCGAAAGGGTTGGGGCAAGATAATATGAGATTCTTATTTTCAAATAATACAAATAAAAAAATCATTTCAATTGCATTGGCAATTTTGCTGATGCTGTGCTTTGTATCTTGCGGTAAAGCAGCTTATGTTGATCCGCATGCGGGAATGGTGAGCGTTTCTGATGGAAAAGGCGGAAATATGTGGGTCAAGCTATATGACGATATTCCGGCTGCGTCGTTCTCCTCTGAAGAATTCTATTCGGAGGGAACATATATTGACTACCGCGGAACGCAATATTTGGCAAAAAGGGGCATCGATGTTTCTGAGCACCAGGGCGAAATCGATTGGCAGGCCGTGAGTAACGACGGAGTGGAGTTTGCGATTATCCGTGCCGGTTACAGGGGCTACAGCGAGGGAAAACTATTTGAGGACGCAAATTTTCGCAAAAATATCGACGGGGCACTGGCGGCGGGAATTGAAGTCGGAATTTATTTCTTTTCGCAGGCTGTTGATACAGCGGAGGCAACTGAGGAAGCCGACTACTTACTGAGCATTATTGACGGCTACAATGTAAGCCTGCCCATTTATTATGATTGGGAGCGTGTTTCAAACGTCGGTGAAACACGCGCCGATAATGTGGACGGGACGACGATTACTGATTGCGCTCTTACGTTTTGCAGTGTTATCGAAAGTGCGGGCTTAGATGCCGGAGTATATTTCTATCGTTCCCTCGGATACTATGATTATGAGTTGGACAGGCTGGCAAATCTTGTTTTTTGGGTTGGAGCACCTGCCGAAGCGCCGGACTTCTACTATGAACATAGGATGTGGCAATACTCCTTCACCGGAACGGTTAACGGAATTGAGGGCGGAACGGATTTAAACTTACTTTTTAAAGAATTGCCTGTCAATACGGTGGGGACTGCACCAAGCATAGTTCCCGGGGAGATTACGGCGCCTGAGGTGACAATGCCTTCGCCAAGCGAATAATATGCAAATAAAACGGAGCTGCCATAAATTTGGCAGCTCCGTTTTTTTAACTGTGAATTTGCTGTTATTCGGCTTCGGGTGCTTTTTCAGCACTTTCTTCAGCTTCAGTGGTGTCTTTTACAAAGTCTTCTTCGGCAGCGGCTTTTTCTGCGGGTTCGTCAACAGTTATTTCTGTGAACTCAACATCGATATCGCAGCCCTTTGAGCCCAAGCTTGCCTTTAGGTCATCAAGCTCGGAAAGAATTCTGGCTATGTTTTCATCTGCCAAAGTAATTTCGTCGCAAAGCTGGACGAAGAAACCGTCCGGTGAATTCTTGCGGGTTTCATAATAAAGCTTACCGATTTCGAGATATGCTTTTTCGATGGTATCTTTTTCTGCGCTTAGTTCCATATTGAGTTTAGCAATGCGGCCTACTTCTTTTGCCTTGTCGGCTGCTTTTTCCGCGAAATCGCGGGTTTTGCCTGCGACGGTTCCTAGAGTGTTTAGAATTGCGCCCTTAAGTTCGTTGAAATCTGACATAATTGTACCTCCAAATTATTTGTACTATGTATTTTGTGTTTATTACTTCGTTTCATCAGCTTTGATGTTGTCAACTTTTTCCGCAGGTGCTGCTGTGGAATTTACCAGCATTTTGCTTTTGTTGTGTGGAAGAGAGCCATTGACTGCGAGATATACAACAGCGACGACAACGCTTAGGGCTGCTAGAACCTGCGAAACACGAAGACCGGTGCTGAAAAGATATAAGCTGTCTGTGCGCAGGCCTTCAATAAGCATACGTCCAAAGCCGTACCAAGCAACGTACATGGCAAAAAGCTGCCCATCATACCGGCGCTTACCGGACTTAGAGAAAAGGTGCAGAAGGAGCAGACCTAAAAGGTTCCAGAGCGATTCATATAGGAAGGTGGGGTTAACGAAAACTGTGTTGCCGGAGGCGTCTGTCAGTCCCAAGCGGAAAAAAACTGTCGTTTCACTGCCAAAAGCCTCGCGGTTCATAAAATTGCCCCAGCGACCTGCCGTTTGCCCAATTAGCAGACCCAGAGCACCGATATCTAAGAACGGACCTATTGGCATTTTTTTGACCTTGCAGTAAATCATGACGGCTATTACCGCGAAAATTATTGCTCCGTAGATAGCCAAGCCGCCGTCCCTGATTTTGAAAACATCCCAAAAATTATCCTTGTAGATGGAGAAATTGAAGATTACGTAATAAAGCCTTGCTCCGATTACGGCTGAGGGAACTGCGCAAAGCAGCATATCGATGATGTTGTCCTGCGTCAGTCCAAATTGTTTGCTGCGCTTTGTTACATATATTACCGCGAGCAAAAAACCTGTTGCAATTATAGTTCCGTACCAATAAAGAGTGAGCCCGAAGATGCTGTAGCTTCCCGGAGCTGTGAATGAAAAGCTATCCCCGAACATGGGGAAGCTAATTGCCGCATTTGGTATGCTTTCCATCTTTTGTTGTCCTTTCGGTTACCGCTCAAGTGGTGAAACCACCGAGAGTGCCAGTTTTTCATTAGTCATGTTTTGCAGGATGAAGCTTTGAACATCCTCGAGACCTATACGATTAATCTCATCAAAGGCATCGAGAGGACAATATTCTGAGAATGACCCATTGATAAGTGTTTGGGATAGAGCAGAAAACGAGCCGATAATTCGAAGCTGAGAGCCGTAAAATGATTTTCTGGCATTTTCGAAGAGAGTTTTGTTAAGGCCGTCGGACGCGATTTTTGCGATTTCGGCGTTAAGCTCGCTCATAACTCCATCGACATTTCTGCTCTCGCCGCCGGCAATTATCATAGCAGTACCGGCAGTGTAGTCGAGCTCATAATCGAAGCTTCCGTTTATCAAGCCTTCGGCATATAGGCGAGTATAGAACGGGGAAGAGGAACCGAAAAGCAGACGGAGCGCAATTTCGCCTGTGAGCATTTGGTTGAGCCGAGCCTTGCCCTTTTTCTCCGGTACAAGCTTTGCTCCAAACAAAAATTGCGGGGCGGAAACCTCCATCGAAACTGAAAGTCGGCTTTGTGTTGGTGTTGGGGCTTCTTTTTCGCCGAAGTCGCTTTCAGGAATTTCGCCCGCCTCGGACGGCAAAAGTTCTCGTGCCGCCGCAATGACTTTTTCGGGGTCAACATTGCCGACAACGGAAAGCGCCATATTTGATGGGTTATAGAAAACCTTGTGGCAGTGGTAGAGAGTTTCGTGCGTGATTTCCGCAATGCTTTCGATGGTGCCCGCAACGGAATCTCGCACCGGATTTGAGGAATATAGGCATTTGAGAAGGTTGTAATACAGAACATATCCGGGAGTGTCCTCGACCATTCTGATTTCCTGACCGATTATTCCTTGTTCCTTTTGGACGCTTTCTGCTGTGAAATACGGAGTGGAAACAAAGCTCAGAAGTGTGCGGAGATTTTCATCGAACATTGTTGTGCTCTCAAAATGATATGCAGTTATTTCGGAGCTTGTGAATGCGTTGGGCGAAGCGCCGCGCGAGGAAAGTGCATTGAGCGCGTTCCCGTCCGGCATGTCGAACATTTTGTGTTCAAGGAAGTGGGCAACGCCGGCCGGTGTGTTGATCCATTCCCCGGCAAGCTTAAAGCGCCTGTCGGCACCACCGTAATTCGTGGCAAACATGGCGAAGCTTTTTGCAAACTGGGGTTTTTGGACGATGCTTATTTTGAGCCCATTGGGTAGAGTTTCTGTGATGAGGGTTTCGTCGATGTTTTTGTAGTATTCCTTTTGCATCAGCTATCCTCCTCCTTTGCACCGCGCAGAAAATAAACTGCGTCGCACTCGACTCCCTTTGCGATTTGAACGACCTCTTCCAAAGTGATGTCTTCCGCCAAAGCCGCAAGCTCGGGGGGAGTACAATCGGGACCAATAAGCGCTTGATTGAGGTAAAAGTCTTCGAGCGCGACAGGGCTGTCTTCTATTGTACGATAATCGTTGGCGATGGAGCTTTTTGCCGAGGATAGCTCGAAATCGGAGATGTCGCCGTTTCTGACAGCTTCGAGCTGTGAGAGGATTTCGGACAGCGCGGCATCGTATTTTTCGAATTCTATTCCGGAGGAAACGGCAAGAATGCCCTTGTGCATATCGATGAAGGAGCTTGCAAAATAGCACAGCGAGAGCTTTTCGCGAACATTCATGAAGAGCTTTGATGTGACACTGCCGCCGAAGACCGCGTTGAAGACTTTTATAGCGGCGACATTGGGCTCGTCCATGCATTCGCCAAGGCGGAAGCCTATGGCGAGCTTGCCCTGAGTGACCTGCATTTCGTCCTCGAAATAGCGGGGTGCTTCCTCAAGCGAATTCATACGGATATCGGTGCCCAAATCGGGCTCCTCGTCTGAGCGGGTGAGGGAAGCCAGAGCCGCCGTTACCGCTGTTTTCACACGGGAAGGCTCACAACTGCCGCAATAGAATACCTCTATCGGAGAGCTTGCGAGAGTGTCGTGATAGTGGCGAGTGAGTTCGGACGCCGTGATGCTCTCTGCTTCGGACTCGGAGCCGAGCTTGTCGGTGGAATAGGTTTCCATTGCGCACATTAGCTCGAAAAGCCGCTGGACGGAATAGCCACGTTTGTCGTTTATTCGACCGCGGATTAACTCCAGCAGTTTGTCGCGTTCGCTTTCGACATATTCTTTTGTAAGAAGCCCACCGTGAGTTTTTGGCATGAGAAGCATCTCGCCCATAAGCTCGGTGATTTGCTCCAAAATGCTGCTTTGTTCCGGTATAAAGGCATCGTCGGCAAAATCGGCATACAAACCGATAACCTGGATTTCGCCCTTTTTGCGTATCACGGGTTTTATCCGTGCGCCATAAAGCGAGTCCAGACGCGAGGAAATAGCCGCCATATCGGGCAAGGAGGCGGAGCCGCGGCAAAGCACCATGGGAATGAGAGCGTTTTTGGATGCGGTTTCGCGGTTAAGCGGTGTCAAAAGATTTATGCTCAAACAGCCGGTTTTGTATTTGTCCGTTTGAAGACAAGTCAGTACAACATTTGGCATTATTAGTTCGGTCGATGAGTTCAATTACTGACCTCCGTTCCTGATGAAATTTGTAATTTTGAGTGCCGAAAAAGACGGCACTGCAACAGTATAATACTGCCAAACTATTGTACCACAATCTACCTATTTTGAAAATGACAAATTCGTGAATTTTTAAGGCTTTAGTAATTTGTGGATATTTTAGAGAGATGCCGCTTAGTTAAAAGAGGGTATCTTATGAGTTCTCTTCGTTTTCGGAGTCGGTTTCGCCGAAGGTGAAGCTCTGTTCAAGGCCGTTTTTATCCCGAAGTGTAATTTCACAGCCCGACCAACCAGAGGGGAGCTTGGGTGTGACGCTAATTTCCCCATTTTCAAGGTTGATGCCAAGCAAATCCTCTGTTACAGTTCTGTAAAACCAGCCTGCCGAGCCAGTGTACCAGCTCCAGCCGGCTTTTCCGTGACAGTCGGGGTTTGAGGAAATGTCGGCTGCCAGGACATATGGCTCCGCCTCGTAGTTCGAAAGATTGCGATTGTCGGGAAGCAGGGCTTCGATTAGCTCAAGGGCCTCGTCCGTACGATTTTCGCGCAGCAGTGCCATGGCAAGCCATACCGCGCCGTGGGTATATTGTCCGCCGTTTTCACGAAAGCCGGGGCCGTAGCTTTCGATATAGCCCGGACTTGGGTCGGAGTTTTCAAACGGGGGGTCAAACAGTCGGATTATTCGGTTTTCTTTGTCAAAAAGCTTTGAGACCGCGGAGCTGAGTGCCTCGTTAACTCGATTTTTTTCCGCTTCCGGACTCAAGCTTGAAAAGCTTTGAGCAATGGAATCGATTTGGCAGAAGGGCTGGGCTTTGCTTCCGAGCGGCGTGCCCTTGTCGTAGTAGCCGCGCAGATACCACTTTCCGTCCCATGCTTCGTTTGCGCTTTTACCGAGCTCAGCCGCGGCGGCTTCATATTTTTGAGCCTGTTCGGTTTGCCCCAGAGCGGTTAGCAAGGCAGCAAAGCGATGTGCTGTATGGGAGAAGAACCAAGTGAGCCAGACGCTTTCGCCTCTTCCTCTGACGCCGACCTTGTCCATGCCGTCGTTCCAGTCGCCGTTGCCCATTTTTAAAAGGCCGTGTGCCCCCGTACCGCGCTCAAGAACCTTATCAAGCGCTTTTTGCGCGTGGATGATTACTTCGTCGCTTGTTTCGGTATAGACCGCTTTTTCATAGCGGTCGCGTTCGTCTATACCAAGAGGAGGGGAGCAAAGCCACGGAACGGTAAGGGCGCAAATCGATAAATCACCTGTTTTTTCCGTGTATTCGCTCAGCGCCCACGGAAGCCATATAAGATCATCACTGCAATGCGTCCGAACACCCTTTGCATCGCTGTCGAGCGTGTGCCACCAGTGCATAACATCGCCCTGCTCGTATTGGTGCTTACAGCAGTCCAAAATCTGCGCCTTTGCAGGTGCGGAGTCGAGCAGTAGGACATTGACGGCGTCCTGAAGCTGGTCACGAAAGCCAGTTGCGCCGCCGCTTTGATATATTGAGCAGCGCCCCAGCATTCGGCAGGCAATTGCCTGATAGGGTAGCCAGAAGTTTATCAGACGGTCAAGTGAGGGCAAGGGAGTTTTGATTTTTACTGCTGAAACGGTGTTTTGCCAGCTTCTGGCCGTGCTTTTATAGGATTCGAGCGCGAGGTCAAAGGAGCAAAGCTCACGCAGCTTATCTTCATCATCACAGCCGCAAACCAAAATAAAGGGGCTACTAGCCACAAAGCTTATTCCGATAAATCCTCCGGACTGAAACTTGTCATCGGTTTTTTCCTGTAACCACAAAGCACGGTCGGAGGTGAAGCCTTTGGCTTTTTCTGAGGAACAGATGCGGAAGACTGAATCGGGAAATGGGTTTTCGGGACTTGAGGCAGAGAAGCAGTCGCCTGATTTCTCGATTTTTACGCGAGTTGAGCTTGAATCGTCGCCGCAAAGGACAAGGTCGGTACTCCAGCGCAGCGGCAGTGTGCCACCGCCCTCCCATTCGATTAACAGAACGCGGGCGTCCGTATCTGCGGGGACAAAGGCAGTCATAGATATTTTGCGGCCATCGAGCTCTTTTTCCCATTTTGCGTAACCCAAACCAAAGCTTACCTTGCAGTCCGTATCCTCGGGGGCGGCAAAAAGGCTTGTGTGATTAATTTGAATTGCTTCAGTTCCGTGAGTGGTAACGCTGTCACAAAGCCAGCGATTGATTCGGCATTCACGGGCGTTTTTATACCACATATGACCCGTGCCACAGTCCGTCGCAAAAAAACCGAAACGTCCGTTGGTGAGAATGTTTCCCCAAGCGCGAGGCGGCAGGGAATGGTTTACATAAAATATGAAACAACCATCGGAATCCCAATCATACTGTGGATAATCCTGCTTTGGCAAATAATTAGTGGTAGACATAATATAATCTCGATTTTTGGCAACCAAGCCCCTATGGTGTGCCTTTACCGAAAGGTTAACAAGGCAATCGGCGTTTGAGGAACGGTCGATGATGTGAATGCTAGGGTTATCGCAGCCGGCTGAGAGCTTTAGCTCAGTTAGTGCGTTTGATGCCGGCCGCATATAATCACCGCCCTCGTCTGTAAGAAAAACGAGGTCAAAGGGGCAGTACAGAGACTTTAGAAAAGCGTGCTGTTTCATCAAAGTTTCCGCGGTTTCAAGGTCCTCCTCAAGGTTTATTGCTTGTGTCACAAGGGGGAGATTTCCCGAAATCCCGAAGCGCCACAGCTCATTTTTGGCAACGATGCTATCTGCTTCAAAGGGTGCCGGATAGCTTATTGCATTCATTAACTCCATTGCTTCGAGCGCCTCCGTCTCGGAAAGCCGCAGCTTTGAGGCACGCTCAGCTGGAAAATCGGCAAGATCCGAATTGCCGCCTGCTAATATGCGGCTTGCAAAAGCGAAAGCTTCTTCCTCGCTGTCGCCGACAGCCAAAGCAAGCGTTACGGCGCTTTCTATACCCATTGCCAAGCGCAGTGGGATTTTAGCGCAAATCATGGGGTCGTTAAGCCAGCCAAGAGGGGAAGGAACGTAGTTCTCGATTGCAGTTTTCAGTCCGCCTCTGCCCGGGACGAGAGCGCGTCTTGCCGAGACCTCCATCGGCATTGAAGCTGCGAAGCAGAGATAGCTTTCGGGTATGCTTTCACGCTTTACGCGTTTAATTATGAGAGTGCCATGATGCATTTTTGCGTGAAGACCAAGTTTATAGAATGCGGGATGGTTTACATAATCGCAGTATGGCGCTAAGGCGGGCTCGAACATTACGCAAAGCTCACAGCTTTGTTCTTCACCGGAGGAGGGACTGACGGATATCACACGCTTTTCGCCGTTAGATGAATCAGAAACACTAAAAAGCACCTGAGCGCGAAGATTTTCCGCTTCTGTGTCTATTTTAGCACCTGAAAAGCTGAATTCCCAATTGATTTTGGCCGAGCTGACAGCTGTCGCAGAGGGCAGCAAGCTTATTATTTCATTATCACGCTTGAGAAATAGCTCAACGCCGTGAGCAAAAGCCGGAAAATCATTTGGGGTGTAATAGGGCATTAGCTCCTTGCAACGTGCTTTCGAGACACCGCCGTCGGTTAACATAACGCTATATTCGCTGTTTGACAGCAGGCAGCAGATTGGGGACTCGAAGTCTACGAAGTCTCCGCGTTTTTCCCAATAAATATTTCTTGTCCTCGGCGGTTTTTCGGGCAGCTTATTCTCCTTGCGACGGAGGAGAACACCGCCTAAGGGCAGTTTTTCATCGAGTAGACAAGCGTGTGCTGACATGGCGGGGTCACGCATCAGCCTGTGAGGCATTATATTTCCGCAAAGAGCGTTAGCGATTGCGACAAGGCTCATACCCAAATGATGTGCCATTACGCAATAGACGACTTCTCCATTGTTTCCGATGGTTCGTTCATCAGTGAAATCAACCGCTTCCCAGAAGCCGTATTTCCCTGCGGAGTCCAGACGCTCCAGCTTGCGCAGGTTTGAAACCACAGCTTTTGCACCGCAGCATAAGGCGAGGAAGCTGCTATAGGGCGATACCACAAATTCGCTGTTCATGTTGCGCTTTAGAGCGAGTGCTCCGCAGCCATGCGCCTTGTAGCGATAATTGAGGGACGGGTCGAGAGCATAAAAAGCGCTTTCGGAAATGCCCCACGGGAGATGCTTGCTTTTGCCGCGTTTTTTTTGAACTTCAACCGCGAAGCGTATGCTTTCATACATCAGCGAGCCCTCTGCACTTTCAAAAAACAGACGAGGCATGAGGTATTCGAACATACTTCCCGTCCACGAAACCATGCCACGGTAACCGTCCTTTTCAACCTGAGCGCGGCTAAGGCTTCGCCAGTGACGGCGCGAAACGTCGCCACGAGCGATTGCTATGAAGCCTGTCGTTCGGGCTTCGCTCGCCATGAGGTCATAGAAGCTGTTGGTTATAAAGTCCCTATCGGCGTCTATACCGATTGAGAACAGGTGGTGAGCTTTATCATACATCGGCACAAAGGACATGGGCAGGAGAAGCTCATCGCAGCTAGACGCTAAATCTGCTCGGTCATATTCCAGAAGTGCCTCTCGCAGGATTATTAGGCAGGCGGCAAGGTTTCCGCTGTCAACGGTTGAAACATACGCCGGGTGAAGTGGCTTGAGTGTCCTCGTATCGTACCAGTTATAGAGATGACCATTCCATTTTTGCATACGCCGCAGTGTTGTGAGAATGTTTTGTATTATTCCTAAGGCAGCTTGAGGCCTTG
This sequence comes from Oscillospiraceae bacterium, assembly GCA_018053145.1. Lineage (GTDB taxonomy): Bacteria > Bacillota > Clostridia > Oscillospirales > Oscillospiraceae > UBA2658. The sequence continues at coordinate 12,123 of JAGPMA010000027.1, forward strand.
TAATATTAAGGTCGATTGCCGACAGACAGCTTAGAAGACAAAGCCCGATATTCGTTGGGGAGGTTCGATGCGCGATTCCGATGGGCGGACGTTCCTGCCAGTTATCCGGAGGCAGATAATTATCCTCAGCGGTGCAAAAATCCTCAAAAAAAGACCAAATTTTCTTTGCAAACGCCAAAAGATAGCTTCTGTCTTCGACGGAAAGAGGTATTTGCCGCGTGATTGTTTTTGAAAGAGAAAAAGCATAAAGCGGAGAGAAAAGCCAGATTACAGCGCTTGCTTTTCCTATAATCGAGGGTGAAAAAAGAAGAATGATAATTGCCGCGAGGGGTGCAAACCACATGTTTCGGATATATTTTTTTGCACCCTGTGCTTTACCCTCGAAAACCGATACGGGTGTCCATCTTAAAAGACCAGAGTGGGTGACAAGCATACGCCAGAGTGCGGCTACAGCTGCCGTTGCACAAATGTATGCCTCATAAGGCAGGAAGGCAAGCTTTAGCGCTGTTTGAATAAATGCACCGCCAACTCCGTGAACAATTGCGCTGTGACAGCGGATTCGCACCTCTCTCTCATCACGGAAAAGGTCACGAATCGCGATAAAGACGAGATGAAGGGTAAAGGATAAAAGCGCGATTAGCGCAGCGACTGTAAGCCCTCTTGAGGGTGAAAAAAATGCTGCTAAAAAAACAATAAAGGTTAGCGGTGCGACCAGACTTCGGCGAATGCTGTCAAACAGACGAAAATGGTCGATATCAGACAGAGCTTTCCCCCTGCCAAAAAGCCACGGAAGGTTTTGCCAGTCTCCGCGCGTCCAGCGGTGAAGCCTTCGATAATACGATAGTATGTCCGCCGGAAATTTGTCTGTCAGTTCGGCATCGCCCATGAAGCCGCCGTTTAGGAAGGCTCCTTCCAAAGCGTCGTGGGACAAAACGCGGTTGATGGGAATGCGATTTTGAAGGCATTTTGTAAAAGCCTCGACATCGATAATTCCCTTACCGGCAAAGCCACCGTTTTCAAAGACGTCCATATAAAGCTCGGAGCTGTCACTTCCGTAAGGGTCTGTTCCGCCGTGCCCGGCAAATATTTTTGAGAAACGGCTTCTGTTGCAGGAGGAAAGCTCTACCGAGATACGCGGATGTATAACGGCGTGACCGGTGACGACTATTTTTGTATGCTCGTCTATAACGGGGGTGTTCAGCGGGTGGAGCATTGCTCCGATGAGTTCCTTAGCTGTGCCCGGTGTAAGGCGGGTGTCTTCGTCGAGCGTCATGATATAGCGGACGCCTCTCAGCGAAAGGTAATTGCCGGAAATGGCTTGAAGAGAGGAATCTTTTTCGCACAGCAGCTGCGCAAGCTCGGTGATTGCACCGCGCTTGCGTTCCCAAGCAGAATAGCATTTGTCTGCTTTGTTGAAGCTTCGTTCCCTGATGAAAAAGAAAAATCCTCCGCCATATTTTTGATTTAACTCATCTACAGCTTGTTTGACGGCGGCAATGCGTTTTTGATCCTCGGGCGTATCTTTGCTTTTGGCATCAGGCAAGTCGGCAAGAATACCGAAAAGGAGGTTTTCGCCGCAGCTGCGGTTTGCAAGACGAAATTCCTCTAAGCGCCTGGCGAGCGCAGCTCCGCAGTGTTCATTTGTGATTAGAGCGGAGATGACGCAAATTGTGCGTCCGAGCGGCGGTACACCATTTTCTAGCTCCATACGCGGGATGTGGGCAGGTCGAGTGAACGAAAGCAAAATGTAGTCGATAATGCTTTTTACAAGCTCGGATATGGGAAGCAGCAGCAGAAGCCCGAGAAGTACGCTTTTTTCAGCAAAGGCAAGCGTTAGTGATAGGGCAAGTGTGATTAGCAAATTTAAGGAAATATAGATTTCGCCGGAGTGCGAAACCTTGTTTTCATCCATTGGACGTGTAAAAAGCCAGTAGCCGACATGACGGGCGGCTCCGTCCGAGGCTTGCGCAAGCCCAAGCACGTGCTCGGCTATGCGATATTCGCTCACATGATATGCTTTAGCGAGCTTCTCAACACGCCTTTTATAATGATTGCGGGTTTTTTCGGACATACTGGGATAGACCTCCGCAGGGTCCCGTTTCAAAATCTGTTCGGTTTTGTCGACACTCTCGAGGAATTCGGAAAAGTCAAGGGTCGAGAGGGCACGGAGGGTGGTGAAAAGCTTTTCGGCGGCTCTGGCGGCATAATCGCCGTCAATGCCGGAACAGTATAAATCGCCAAGCTCAGCAATTGCTGCGGCCTTCAAAGTCGGTACAAAAAGCAAAAGCTCACGTCGGCTGAGCACATAAACCTGCTGGCAGCCATGTAGAAACAGACGACTGCGCTCGGGAGTAACCTTGCCGTCACCTGAGCGGATAAGAGCCAAACAAAGTGAAAAAAGTGCGGCGGTGCCATTCGCTGCGGGAAGTCTTCCGCAGCTTCGCAGCTCTGCGGCAGACTGAAGTCCCTCGCGCTGGGCAAGGTAAAAATTGTCCAAAAGCCATTCGATGTATGGCGGTACCGCTTCGCCATCGGGATATTTCGCTTCCAAAGAGCTGTGGCGTTGATGAAGATTATGGATGTTTTTAATTAGCTCTTTTGCAAGATGAATTCCGCGAATACGGCCGGTGGCGTTTAGAGTTCTTGCAATATTTTCCCCATATTGAGGAAGTTCAGAGTCATTTATCTGCGGCATTGAGCCGTCATACGTCATTGTATCGACCTCTTTTCGTACTTCATAAGCAAAAGTTTTCCACATATTCAGAAAAAATATTCTTAAGGTGTAAAGTAATAATACTTGACAAGCTTAAGAGTGGAGTGTAATATATACAGTACTGAGCGGATTCTCGTCGCAGTTTTAATTACGGAAGGCGGTCTGAATTTGGGCGATAAAACTCTAACGATGACCATGCTTCTTGACTTTTACGGCGAACTTCTTACGCCGCGGCAGCGCAGCTGCTTTAGTATGCACTACAATGAGGACCTGTCTCTTGCGGAAATTGCCGAGATTTTGGATATTTCACGTCAGGGTGTGCGTGACCTTATTGTGCGTGCAGAGGCGACGCTCATGGAAACTGAAGAGAAAACCGGTCTTATCAAGCGGTTTTCCGAGCAGAAGCTTATTTTGGACAAAATGGAAGCGGAGCTTAATGCGCTCATTCAAATATCAGAAGGAAAAGCGCGCGAGCTTTCCGAAAGGCTGCTTTCGGAGCTTGAAAGTATAAGAGACTAACAACTATCAAACAAGGAGCGTTTATGGCATTTGAAAGCCTTTCCGACAAGTTATCGGCGGCATTTAAAAAGCTTCGCGGCAAAGGACGCCTTACCGAAGCCGACATTAAAGAAGCCATGCGCGAGGTTCGGCTTGCTCTATTGGAAGCTGACGTTAGCTACAAGGTCGTTAAGGACTTTGTAAAAAAAGTCAGCGACAGGGCAGAGGGACAGGACGTTCTGCAAAGCCTTACTCCGGCGCAAATGGTTATAAAAATTGTTAACGAAGAGCTTACAAGTCTTATGGGCAACGAAAGCGTTAAGCTCAATATATCCTCTCAGTCGCCGAGCGTTGTTATGCTCGTCGGACTTCAGGGCGCCGGAAAAACTACAAACGGCGCGAAGCTTGCAGGACTCATGAAAAAAAGCGGCAAGCGCCCGCTTCTTGTCGCCTGCGACATTTACCGTCCGGCGGCTATCAAGCAGCTGGAAACTGTCGGCGCACAGCTTGATATTCCGGTATTTCAAATGGGACAGGCAAATCCGCTCGACATTGCAAAGGCGGCAATCGAGCACGCAAAGCGCCACGGCAACGATCTGGTTTTCCTCGATACGGCAGGACGTTTGCACATCGATGAAGCACTAATGGACGAGCTAAAAAACATTCGAGAGGCAACTAAGCCCTCCGAAATTCTTTTAGTAGTCGATGCGATGACAGGTCAGGACGCGGTCAACGCGGCAACGGCATTTGACGAGGCGCTGGGCATTACGGGTGTTATGCTCACAAAGCTTGACGGCGACGCAAGAGGTGGCGCGGCGCTCTCTGTTCGAGCGGTAACCGGCAAACCCATCAAATTCGTCGGTATAGGCGAGAAGCTTGACAATATTGAACCCTTCCACCCGGACCGTATGGCGTCCAGAATCCTCGGTATGGGCGATGTTTTAACACTTATTGAAAAAGCGGAGCAAAGCTTCGATGAGCAAAAGGCCATAAAAATGGCTGAGCGTATGAGGAAAAACCAATTTACGTTCAGCGATTACCTTGACCAGCTTGAACAGCTCAAGTCAATGGGAAACATCAAGGATATTGCTGCGATGATTCCCGGTATTGACTCAAAAGCGCTCAAAGGTGCAACAATAGACGAGAAGGCGTTTTCGAGAACGGAAGCGATTATCAAGTCAATGACTGAGTATGAGCGCGAAAATCCTCAAATCCTCAACAGCAGCAGAAAACGCCGCATTGCAGCGGGAAGTGGAACAACAGTCGTGGACATCAACCGTCTGATTAAGCAGTTCGACATGATGAAATCAATGACAAAGCAGATGACAGGCGGAAAAAAGTCCAAGCATATGGGCATGGGCATGGGCTCAGGAAAAGGAATGCCGTTTCATTTTTAACCAGTTTGCACCGCCAACAGGCGATTGCACATAAAGACACAGAATTTGGAGGTGAATATAAATGGTCAAAATCAGACTTTGCAGAATGGGTGCACATAAGAATCCTTTTTACAGAATTGTTGTTGCAGATTCCCATTCTCCTCGTGACGGAAAGTTTATTGAGGAACTTGGAACCTATGATCCCCTTACTAATCCTTCGGGAATTAAGGTCGACGGTGAACGTGCTAAGTATTGGATTGCTAACGGAGCTCAGCCCACAGAAACCGTTAGAGCTTTGCTGAAAAAGGCAGAGGTGCTTTAAGGAGATTACGCGAGCATGAAAGAACTCTTAACCTACATCGCACAGAACCTTGTCGATAATCCCGACGAGGTCACAGTTACCGAAAGAAATACCGAGACGGAAACTGTATTTGAGGTCCGCGTTGCGGATGGCGACATGGGAAAAATCATTGGACGACAGGGCAGGATTGTCAAAGAAATCCGAATACTCATGCGTGCCGTGGCTCAAAGACAGGGGAAAAGCGTGTCCGTGGAAATCATGGACTAAAAGGTCTAAGGGGGACTTAAGTCCCCCTTAGGCGTTTCCTTTGTTGGAGAAATACTTGTGACCAAGTGTTTCATATTATTTGCATAGTGTCTTAATTGGAGAATAATTGATGGATAAATATCTTGAAGCCGGTATAATTGTAAATACTCATGGTACACGAGGAGAAGTGAAAATTCAGCCCTGGGCAGACAGTGCCGAGTTTTTAAAAACCTTTAGGTATCTCTATATCGACGGAAAGCCCTATGAACTTCTTTCGGGCAAGGTCCACAAAAACTGTCTGATTGCGGAGCTTAAGGGCGTATCGGACGTTAACGAGGCAATGGTTTTGAAGAACAAAATAGTCTCAATCAACAAAGCCGACGCAAAGCTTCCAAAAGGCGATTTCTTCATTGCCGACATCATCGGGGCAAGCGTAGTGGACGAGAGCGGCATGGAGCACGGTAAGCTGACGGACGTTCTTGAGTTACCGGCAAGCAATGTCTATGTTGTAACGGGAGAAAGAGAAATCCTTATTCCTGCTGTGCCTCAGTTTATCATAAAAACCGATGTGAACGCGGGTGTAATTACAGTTCGTTTGATTGAAGGAATGTAAAAGAATTCGCTTCATACAGGAGGTTTTGATGAACGAAAATTTTGATTTGGAAAAGAGTGCGGATGAGGAGCTTGTTAAAAAACCTCTCATGCGCATTGATATATTAACGCTGTTTCCTGACTCGATGAATGCCGTACTTGGCGAGAGCATCTTGGGGAGAGCGGCTATAAAGAATATTATCGAAATTAATTGTATCCAGATAAGAGAATTTACAGAGAATAAACAGGGTCAGGTGGATGACTATACCTATGGCGGCGGCTGGGGCTGCGTCATGATGGCTCAGCCACTCAAGTCCTGTCTCGATTTTGTGCGCGAATGTGCGGGAGAGCGAAAAACACGAGTGATATACCTTTCACCGCAGGGAACGCAGTTTAACCAGACAAAGGCACGCCAGCTCAAGGCGGACTACGACCACTTAATTCTTGTCTGCGGGCATTACGAGGGAATCGATGAGCGCTTCATTGAAGAATGTGTTGACGAGGAGATTTCGGTCGGCGATTTCGTTTTGACCGGCGGTGAAATTCCAGCGATGGCGCTTGCTGATTGCGTTTGTAGAATGGTTCCGGGTGTGCTTTCCGATGAGGAGTGTTTCACGGGTGAAAGCCACTGGGATGGACTTTTGGAATATCCGCAGTATACTCGTCCAGAGGTTTGGGAAAGCCGGAGTGTGCCCGAGATTCTGCGGAGCGGACATCATGCGAATATTAAGAAATGGCGCCGTAAGCAGTCAATTATTCGAACAAAAGCGCGGAGGCCAGATATGTTTGAGAAACTTGTGTTCACAGAAAAATCAGATAAAAAGCTCCTTGCCGAAATCGAAGTCGAAGAGGAACAGAGCTTGAAGGATGCGGAGGGACTTAAGTGATACTGGGATTTGATACAGGGACATCCGCAGTCAAGATTATCGCTCTGGATGGGGACAAGATTGTTGCAATAAAAAGCATAATTGAAAGCGGAAAAGAAGCCGGCGAGCTCCTGTGGGAGTTTCTTAACGAAAACTGCATCTCGGCGGAGAGTGTGACTGCGATTGCGATGACAGGCGTAGGTGCAGAAAAAAGCAGAATAGACGGATTCGAAGCTAAGATAAAAATCATACCTGAAATTGAAGCGACTGGCGAGGGAGGTACATGGCTGTCAGAGCTGGATGAAGCCATCGTTGTAAGCATCGGAACGGGTACATCCTTGGCTCTTGCAAAAAACGGAGGCTTTTCACATATTGGCGGCTCTGGCGTTGGTAGCGGAACACTTCGCGGTATTTCGAAAAAAATGTTTGGCACTACCGATGTGACGGAGCTTTTCAAGCTGGCAGAACAGGGCAATAGGTTGACTGTTGATATAACAATTGGAGATTTGTTCTCCGGAACGGATACTTTACCGCTTGATTTGACAGCTTCAAACCTTGCTAAAGCCAGCGATTACGCGACGCAAGCGGATTGGGCTTCGGCATTAATTAACACTGTTATGGAGGTCGCAGGCTCACACGCCGCTCTTGCCTGTAACGGGTATGGCGTTACAAATGTTATAATAACCGGCGGGATATCGCAGACAGGAATCGCAAAAGTGGTGTACGACGGTTTTACAAAGCTATATAAGCTTAATTACGTGATTCCCGAATATTCAGGCTTTGCGACTGCCATCGGTGCCGCGAGGAGAGTAATGCATGGAGCATAGACTTGCCTTAGTTTCCGACGTGGACAGGATAATGGCGATTATCGGAGATGCGCAGCGTTTTCTAAAGGACAGCGGGGTTGACCAGTGGCAAAACGGTTATCCGACGAGTGAGATTTACAAAGAGGACATTGAAAAGGGCTGCTGCCATATCTTTACGGTTGAGGGCAGAGTTGCCGGAGTAATCTCTGTTTATTTTGAAAAAGAAGAGTGCTACAATGTTGTTTGTGATGGTAAATGGCTCACGGGAGACGCACAATATGCGCTCTTCCATCGGGCGGCGGTAGGCAGAGAATATCGCGGAATGGGAATTGCTGGCCAGATGCTATCCTTTGCGGAGAATATGGCGCTTGAACATGGCTATAAAAGTATACGTGGTGACACGCATCGTGATAATAAGGCTATGCGAGGACTTCTTGAAAAACGAGGCTTTGTTCCTTGCGGAACGATTTACCTAAATGGCATTATGGATGCGAAGAACGAACGCGTTTGCTATGAAAAATTGCTGAAAGCTTAAGGAGCTTTATGAATCTTTGTGATATAGTACAAATCAAGGCACTGCTAGCAGGGAAGAATTTTCGCTTCTCTAAAGGTATGGGACAGAACTTTCTTATTGCCTCCTGGGTGCCTGAGCAAATTGCAGAGGAGGCAGGGCTTGACCTGCAAACAGGGGTGCTTGAAATCGGCCCAGGTATCGGATGTCTTACTGTGCAGATTTCAAAGCTTGCGGGGAAGGTCATTTCCGTGGAGCTAGACAATGCGCTTAAGCCTGTCCTTGCCGAAACGCTGAAGGACTGTGAAAACACAAAGGTGATTTTCGGGGATGTTCTAAAGCTGAAGATAGCGGATATCGTGAGCGAGAATTTTGCAGGAATGAAGCCGGTTGTCTGCGCAAACCTGCCATATAATATTACAAGTCCCTTAATTTCGGCTTTTATCGATGCGGGCTGTTTCGAGAGCATAACCATAATGGTTCAACGCGAGGTTGCGCATCGAATTTGCGCCAAGGCAGGAACGAGCGATTACGGTGCGTTCACTGTCTATACAAATTGGCATACCGAGCCGGAGATTCTGTTTGATGTTTCCCCTGACTGCTTTATGCCCGCGCCGAAGGTTTGGTCGAGCGTGATTAAGCTTACAGTTAGGAAAACGCCGCCGGCTGAGGTAGCCGACGAAAAGCTGTTTTTCGCGGTGGTGCGAGCCTCCTTCAATCAGCGGAGAAAAACACTGTTGAATGCGCTCACGTCTGGGCTTTCGGGATATTCAAAGGAAGAGCTTTTAGATGTAATAATATCCTGCGGCTTTGACGAGAAAATCCGCGGTGAAGTGCTGGACCTTAAAGGCTTTGCGGCCATAGCAAATAAAATCGCGGAGCTTAAAGAGCTTAACCGTTGATAATCGGCGCCACCGTGATTTTGCGGCGGCGCTTTTTGCCAATTTGGAACATAAACAAGGGTTAAAAACCTCAATCTTGATACTATTTATCGGATTGCAAAACAAATATTTAGTGGTATACTAAACTAAAGCACGAAAGGAACGATACATATGGACGGCAATGCGGCTAAAAATATAATAGTTGTGAAGGTTGGAACCTCCACGCTTACGCATGAGGGCGGCAAGCTCAATTTTCGCAGTTTTGATGCTCTTGCGCGTGTGTTGTCAGACATTAACAATATGGGCAACGAGGTCGTTTTGGTTTCTTCGGGAGCTATCGCTGTCGGAGCCGGAAAGCTTCAAATGAAGGAGCGCCCAACCATTTTGAGCCAAAAGCAGGCTGCGGCGGCGGTGGGACAGTGCGAGCTGATGCACCTCTATGATAAGTTTTTCGGGGAATACGGAAAAACTGTAGCGCAAATCCTCTTAACAGGTGAGGATGTCGACAGTCCTGAGAAAAAACAGAATTTGATAAATACCTTCACGTCTCTTTTGGAAATGGGTATTATTCCGATAGTTAACGAAAACGACTCTGTAAGCTATGCCGAAATCGAAGCAGACAACGAGGAACACAAGGTTTTTGGTGATAACGATACGCTTTCGGCAGTTGTTGCGGTGCTTTGCAGTGCGGATAAGCTCGTTTTGCTTTCGGATATAGACGGACTTTATGACGCTAATCCAAACGAAAACCATGAGGCGCGTTTGATTCGTGAGGTTAGGGTTATTGATGACGAAATCCGTTCATTGGCGGGCGGTGCCGGTAGTAACCGAGGCACAGGCGGCATGATTACCAAGCTTCAGGCGGCCGAGCTAGCGACGGAAAACGGTGTCGACATGTATATCGCAAACGGAAGCACTCCGGAAATCCTTTATGATATTGTTTTGGGAAGACCCGCGGGGACACTTTTTGTTGGAAAGAGAGCACGAAATGACAGAGCTTGAAATTATGGGCGCAGCGGCGAAAAAAGCCGGACGTGTGCTTGCGGTTGCCGGTACAAGCAAAAAAAATAATGCTCTTGAGGCAATTCGTTCAGCGCTTTTGAATAACAAGGAACGCATTTTGGCCGCAAACGCAATTGACATTGAAAGCGCCGAAAGCTCCGGAATCAAAAGAGCCTTTTTGGACAGACTCCTCCTAACGAGTGAGCGTATAGATGGCATTGCAAAGAGTGTCACCGAGCTTATTGCTCTTGACGACCCTATAGGAGAAGTAATTTCAATGTCCGACCGTCCTAACGGACTTACTATCGGCAAAAAGCGTGTGCCCCTAGGCGTCATCGGGATTATTTTCGAAGCCAGACCCAATGTGACGGTTGACGCTGCGGTTCTCTGCCTTAAGGCTGGCAATGCTTGCATCCTTCGCGGCGGCAAGGAGGCTATAAATTCCAACTCCGTACTGGTTGACATAATGCGAGAGGCGCTCGCTCTCTCGGGACTTCCAGAGGACTGCATTTGCCTTGTTCACGATACCTCGCGCGAGAGCGCAAAAGAGCTTATGGGACTGCGCGAATATGTCGATGTTTTAATTCCGCGGGGCGGAAGCGGTCTTATAAAATCAGTTGTCCAAAACGCAAGTGTTCCTGTTATCGAGACAGGACTCGGCAACTGTCATGTATATGTCGACTCTGAAGCTGAGCTTGAGATGGCCGCCAGAATTGTTGAAAACGCAAAGTGCAGCCGTCCCTCTGTCTGCAACGCGATGGAAACACTGCTAGTAAACGATGCCGTTGCTGAAACGTTCCTGCCCCTTGTGCTGCCGAGCCTGAGCAAGTATAACGTGGAGCTTCGTTGTGACGAGAAAGCATTGAAAATACTGGGCGAATCCGCGATTCCTGCGACGGAAACCGATTGGGAAACCGAGTATGACGATTATATATTGGCAATTAAAGTTGTGTCTGATATGGATGAAGCCATGAATCATATTGCCCGTTATGGAACCGGACACTCGGAAGCCATCGTCACAAACGACTACACAAAATCTCAGCGCTTTTTGAACGAGGTCGATGCCGCCGCGGTGTATGTAAACGCCTCCACTCGTTTTACCGACGGAGGCGAATTCGGATTGGGAGCGGAAATCGGTATATCCACGCAGAAGATGCACGCCCGCGGCCCGATGGGTCTTCGCGAAATCACCAGTTGCAAATACGTGGTATATGGAAACGGACAGATTCGTTAGTGCAAGGTAGACATAATATAGAGAGCGCCTGAAGGAGTCTGCTTTTTCTGGGCGCTTTCTTCATCGTATAAGGCACCAAAAAGAGGGATTAAGCATAGAGTAGAACAGGTTTGAGCAATTTAAGCAAAAAGAAAACGAGGTGTGTTGACAGGAAAATAATTCTTTTGCGATTTAAAGAAAAACTGTTGACAAGAGCTTATTGCCGTGTTAACATCAACACAAATCTAATATTAAACCGAAGATCAAGGGTGAGTAACACACAAGAGCGGTTCAAAGAGAGCAACAGGCGGTGAAATTGTTGCAGCTAGCGTGTGAGTGAATGGACTTGTGAGGGCGGCAGGAAAGCGCTTTTGCGTTAGTAATGGCCGACGGGGGAGCAACCCGTAAAATATGCAGACATATTTTGTATGTCGTGAGGGGGCGATTTATTCGTCAACTTAGGTGGTACCGCAGAGACGTTGAGTCTTTGTCCTAAGAATAGGACAAAGGCTTTTTTGCTTTTTTAGGAGGAAAATACAATGGGACTTATTCGATGGCATAAAGCAGATGGTCTTAAGGGAATAATGTTAAAAGCTGATATAGGCAAGCACAAGGGTACTTGTGGATGCTGAAAATATCCAATGATGATAAATATTATAACAATATAGATTAGAAGGAGAATAATTATGAACGCTAACTTTGAAAATCAAAATAAAAACTTTGAAACCTACCTTAAAAATACCCCAACCAAGGACGGACGTTACGGTGATTACGGCGGGGCGTATCTACCACCTGAGCTTATCCCTGCGTTCGAAGAGATTACAGAAGCCTATAATACCATTTGCAACAGCGCACAGTTTATCAATGAGCTTCGCAGAATCCGCAAAGAATTTCAGGGACGTCCGACCCCCGTTTACCACTGCGAGCGGCTCTCCAGAAAAATCGGAGGAGCTCAGATTTATCTTAAGCGCGAGGATTTAAACCATACGGGTGCACATAAGCTCAATCACTGCATGGGAGAGGGACTGCTTGCTAAGTTTATGGGCAAAAAGAAGATAATTGCTGAAACCGGCGCGGGGCAGCACGGTGTTGCGCTTGCAACTGCGGCGGCATATTTCGGCATGGAATGTGATGTGTATATGGGTGAGGTTGATATCAAAAAGCAAGCTCCCAATGTCACTCGCATGAGAATGCTCGGGGCAAGAGTCATTCCTGTAACTCACGGACTGAAAACCCTTAAGGAAGCTGTTGATGCCGCGTTTGAAGGCTATATGCACGAATACAAGGATGCGATATACTGCATCGGCTCCGTTGTCGGCCCTCATCCTTTCCCGATGATGGTTCGCGACTTCCAGTCGGTTGTCGGTTTTGAGGCCCGAGATCAGTTCCTTGAAATGACAGGCAGCCTGCCGGATGCTCTTTGTGCCTGTGTTGGCGGCGGCTCAAACGCGATGGGACTTTTCTCCGCCTTCCTTGCCGATCCCGTTGAAATCTATGGCGTTGAGCCAATGGGCAAGGGTGAAACACTTGGTGACCACGCGGCCTCGATTACCTTCGGAGAAAAGGGCGTTATGCACGGGTTTGAAAGCCTTATGCTCAAGGACGATAAAGGTGAGCCTGCACCTGTTTATTCCTGTGCAAGCGGTCTTGACTACCCATCCGTTGGTCCTGAGCACGCATATCTTCATGACCTCGGCCGAGTAAATTACAAGTCAGTAACCGATGACGAAGCAATTGAAGCATATTTCCTGCTTTGCCGCAACGAGGGTATTATTCCCGCAATCGAATCAAGCCACGGGCTTGCATATGCGCTCAAATATGCAAAGGAGCATAAGAACGGAACAATTCTTGTCAATCTTTCGGGACGCGGAGATAAGGACATTGACTATATTTACGAGAACTACGGTTATGGCGAGAAGTTCAATCTCGATTAAGGCTTCGAGCACACTTTGAAGACGTGTATTAGCTAATTTAATAGGTGTAAGAATAATACACATAATGAAGTGAACAAATTTGTAAAATAACTATGAATTTAGCAGCGGCGGTGCTTGCGTTTTGGGTGGTTGTGGAATATTATATTCCTTATACCGAAAGACGAGGCACCGCCGTATGTGCTTTTTAGCATATAATTAAGCTGCTTATGTTTTTTTTGGGGAATATAAATAATTAGTTCGCAAAACAATTCTATAATAATGTCTTTATAAGATAATATGGAGCACTTATGTATCCTTTAGCATGATATAAGGAGAAGCTTAATGAAAATAACGGTGGTTGGCAGCGGAGCATGGGGAACGGCTCTGGCCTTGCTGCTTTTTGAAAATGGAAATGATGTAACGCTTTGGTCCTTCTTCGAAAAGGAAACCGAGACCATGAAAGCAAGCGGCGAGAACCCTTTTTTAAAGGGTGTGCCGATACCTGAAGGTCTCAAATTGACTTCGGATATCTCTTGTGTGAGCGAGGCCGACGCGATAGTAATGGCAACGCCGTCTTTTGCCGTACGAGAAACGACCAGCAAGCTCGCGCCGTTTCTTTCAAAGAAAACCGTGCTCATATCCGTTACCAAGGGTATTGAAAATGAAACCTCCCTGCGTATGTCGCAGGTTATTGACGAGGTGCTTCACGGCACGAACACTGTCGCGGCACTTTCTGGGCCTTCTCACGCGGAGGAGGTCGGACGCAGAATACCCACTGCCTGCGTTGCCGCTTGTTCCGACTTGGCCGTTGCGGAGTGGATTCAAGACTTGTTTATGAACGAGCGCTTTAGGGTTTATTCCTCCAGCGACATTGTCGGAGTTGAGCTGGGAGCGGCACTCAAAAACGTAATTGCCCTGTGTGCCGGCTGCTGTGACGGAATGGGCTTTGGCGATAATACGAAGGCCATGCTGATGACTCGAGGACTGACGGAAATCGCAAGAGTAGGCGCGAAAATGGGCGGACGAAAGGAAACCTTTGCCGGACTTGCGGGCATGGGGGACCTCATCGTAACCTGTACCTCAAATCATTCACGCAACCGCCGCGCAGGGCTTCTCATTGGTGCGGGAATGGACCCGCAGGAGGCTATGAAGCAGGTTGGGGCAGTGGTAGAGGGCTATTATGCGGCCGCTTCGGGATATGCGATGGCACAAAAATTCGGTGTGGATATGCCTATAACGGAAGCTACCTATAATGTTCTTTATAAGGGTGCACCGCTAAAGGAGACCTTTGCAGGGCTAATGACTCGTGCAAAAACACATGAAACAGAAGAAAGCTGGCTGTGAAATGGAGTTATTAAGACAGGTCACAGGCATCATTATCATCATTGTCATTTGTAAGTTTCTTTATGATTTGGCTAGCACTTTAGGCGCAAAGGCAAGATTTTATGAGCGATTTTTGCAGGTAATTGCAAAGTACAGAGAACGAAGAAGCAATTAGGATAAACAAAGCTCCGGCGCTACTACGCCGGAGCTTCTTTTATTTGGGGCTATGTTGGACTTGTTTATTATGGGTTTAAAGTTAGCTTTGGGAGGAAGTTATGAATTGTTCTTAGCAGAATCCAGCAGGCCCTGCATAGCTATTGAAAGCTGGTCGGGACAGGAGGTGCCTCTGCCACCGCAGTCGATTCCGTGCAGGCGTGAAATGGCGTCCTCAATTGTCAAGCCGATAATAAGCTTGCTGATACCCTGAAGGTTTCCGCTGCAGCCGCCGATAATCTGGGCTTCCGAAATGACCCCATCTTCAGCACTAATAATCATTTTCCTTGAGCAAACGCCCCTTGGCGTATAGGTAACTGTCATGCTGTTTCCTCCGAAAAAGAGAAGTGATTTCGCGGGTTTATTTCAAAAATCCATTGATGATTTCGGCTTCAGCTTCTTTTTCATTAAGTCCGAGCGTCATGAGCTTGATGAGCTGTTCACCCGCAATTTTTCCGATTGCTGCCTCGTGGATAAGGTTTGAATCGACACAGTTGGCGGTAATTTCGGGCTTCGCAATGACACGGCCGTTATCCTTTATGATGGCGTCGCATTCAACATGGCCAAAGCACTTCGTGTTGCCGATGACGTTGGAAATGAACTTCTGTAAAGAGTTTTCGGTTGCGACTGAACGAGAAGTGACCTGGACACTGCTGTCCTCTCCGTCAAGCGTAACGGTGAAATGAGTTTCGGCCAATTGCTCGCCGTGAGTCATTATTTTTTCAGAGATAACGAGGCTGGAACGTGCTGCAAGCTGAGCATTGGTAACACGGATTGTGGAATTTACGCCCTTGATTTGGGTGCTTTCCATCTCCATGTGAGAACCCACACCAAGAGTAACTTCGGTGGTTGGGTCAAGTATGCGCTTGCCCGAGCCGTCACCCTCGCCGACGTGTTTTTCGACGTATCTGACCTTTGCACCCTCCTCAAGGAAGAAGCGGTGAATACCGATATGCTTGGAGTCATCGCAGCCATCGTTGTGGATGCCGCAGCCTGCGACGATGACAACATCTGCGTTTTTGCCAATGTAAAAATCGTTGAAAACTTTGTCGTCAACGCCACCCTCGGTTACAACGACAGGAATGTAAACTGTTTCGTGATTTGTATCCGCACGGACATAAATGTCGATGCCGGGCGTGTCACCCTTCGGCAGAATGTTGATGTTGGGCGTGGTTTTTACTTGAACGGGAATGCCGTTCTTACGAAGACTGAAAGCGCCGATTGCAGGGAGATCGGGAATATCTGCTATTGATTTTAAGAGGGCGGATTCCATTTTACTTAAAACTACATTATTATCCATGACAGACCCTCCTTAAAGCTTGCGGCAGGAAGCCGTAACATCCTGCATATCAATGAAGGACTCCAGCGGCTCTCCGCGGGGGACAACCTTTTCGATTTTGCCATCGGAAAGCAAGATGATTTCGTCCGCAATTTTTAGTATGCGCTCCTGATGGGAGATGACCATGATGCTTCCGGATAGTGTGCTCTGCATCTCGTGGAAGACCTTGATGAGGTTGTTGAAGCTCCAAAGGTCGATGCCGGCCTCCGGCTCGTCAAAAATTGTGAGCTTTGAGCCTCTCATGATGACAGAGGCAATTTCTATACGCTTGAGCTCGCCACCGGAGAGGGAGGCGTTGACCTCGCGGCTAAGGTAGTCGTTTGCACAGAGTCCGACGGTTGCCAAAACATCGCAGGCGGCTTCCTTTGACAGCTTCGTTTTTGAAGAAAGATTAAGCAGGTCATGGACGGTAATTCCCTTGAAGCGGACGGGCTGCTGGAAACCAAAGCTAATGCCGAGGTTTGCTCGTTCGTCTATGGGCAGGTCGGTGATGTCCTCGCCGTTAAAAAGTATCTTTCCGCTGTCGGGTTTTTGGATACCCATTATAATCTTTGCGAGTGTGGACTTTCCGCTGCCGTTAGGGCCTGTAATTGCAACAAATTTCCCGGGCTCGAGCTTGTAGCAAATGTCTTTAAGAATTTGCTTTCCGTCGGCGCTGAAACTAATATCACTAAGTTCTAACATTGAAAATTCCTTTCTTTTTATCTATATAGAAGGTATAAAATTGTATTAGGTATAAATCCTCGTGGCTTTGAAGCTTCTAATTTCCAAACCGCAAAATATTATAACACAGGAGATATAAAAAAGCCAGCATGATAAGCCATCTTAGATAAAAGTTAAGAAATTTGTAAATTTATTTGGAATAATGTAGATATTACTTCAAAAACTGTCGTTTTGGTGGTAAAATATTTGTAGGTGAACATCCTATAAATATTATTTTGCGCAACATACGTTTTGTCTGTTGCATAAAATTTACAAAGCGCGAACGGAGGAGCTATCTAATGAAAATTACTTTTTTGGGAGCAACGCACGAGGTTACGGGAAGCTGCACTCTGATTGAAACAAACGGTAAGAATATTCTGATAGACTGCGGAATGGAGCAGGGCGCAGATATTTTCGTAAACCAGGATATACCTGTCAATGCAGGAGATATCGACTGCGTTTTTCTTACTCACGCACATATTGACCACTCGGGAAAGCTGCCGCTGCTTTGCAAAAACGGTTTTGACGGCAAAATCTACGCAACAGAAGAAACCGTTAACCTCTGCAAGGTTATGCTTCTTGACTCAGCTCATATTCAAGAATTTGAAGCAGAGTGGAGAAATAGAAAGGCAAAGCGCTCCGGTATGCCACCCTATGAGCCGATGTACACCACACAGGACGCCCAGTGTGCCGTTGCAAAAATGTTCGGCTGCAAATACGATGAGATGAAAGAGGTTTGCGAGAATGTTTCCATTCGTTTCAACGACATGGGGCACTTGCTCGGCTCGTCAAGCATCGAAATTTGGATTACCGAGGGCGATGTTTCAAAGAAAATCGTTTTCAGCGGAGATGTCGGCAACAAGAGCCGACCGATTCTAAACAATCCCAAAACGATAGCCGAGACCGACTATCTAGTTGTTGAATCTACCTATGGCGACAGGCTGCATGAGAAGGCTGCCGACACGCTGCCGATATTGGTTGACTGTATTCAGCGTACGCTTGACCGCGGCGGAAATGTCGTTATTCCGTCGTTTGCTGTCGGCAGAACGCAGGAAATCCTGTACCATTTGCGTAAGATAAAAACCGATAAGCTTATAAAAGGTCACGACGGCTTTCCCGTTTATGTCGATAGTCCGCTTGCAAACGAGGCTACAGCCATATTTTTGCAGGCTGCCCCCAGTGCCTTTGACGAGGAAATACGAGAGATGTTTATACAGGGAGTAAATCCGCTCGTCATTCCAGACCTGAAAATGTCCGTTTCCAGCGACGAATCAAAGGCTATTAACCTTGACGCGACACCGAAGGTCATTATCTCCGCCTCCGGAA
>JAGPMA010000028.1 GCA_018053145.1 Oscillospiraceae bacterium
GTTGTTGGGGGCATTTTTTAAAAGAAATTAAGCACTTGTCAAAAGGTTCAGCCTTAAAGTTCATAAAACTATTAATTTACAACACGGTATATCAATTGTTCATTCCTTATGGTTATTTCGGCAAACCAAATCACGATATCATAAACTTTGTTCATATGGATTTGCAAAAAAAGATGATACGGCACACGCAAAAGGATATCCTATACTTTTCATTATCCCCGGTAAAGCATATCGAATCGGGTTATATTCAAACAAGAACTGAACAAGCGGCATGGATGGACGCCGAAATTCAACATCTCTACCCATTTCTGGACTACCGGGTTGTGGATTTTGCAATGTCTATTCCCAGACATTACTATTATAAAAATGGAATCAGCCGCTATCTTTACCGGAAGGCTTTTCGTGAAATATTGCCAAATGAAATTTATCGTTTTACCTCTAAAGATGATATTGCAAAATCAACTTATTTTTCAAATGCGCTGACGGATATTTCGAATAATATGAGGCAAGTTGCAAATTTACTGAATCGCGATATGTTTTCGGGGTATATTGATTTCGATCAAATGCTTGATAAGTTGAATCATCTTGCTCCCGATGACAAAAAGAACATATTAACTACGAACAGGCGAATCTTATCCTGTTATCATGTTCAGCAAATTCTCGAAGAAGCGGAGAATTCAGCTCAGCTCCTGTAAGAGGATATCGATATAATTAAAAAAAGCAAAACGAAGGCCAATTTATGCCCCTTCATTTTGCTTTTTAGTTTTTATATTCTTATAGGTTTATTTCTGCATTAATCACGATAACGGGCCAGCAGTAGTATCAAACTCTGTTGGATGTATATCACCCGATTCGGTATTCCCAAAGTTGAGCTCAGATAACACAGGTCTAGTCCACGTTAATTTTTCAGCGTTTTCTTTGTCTTTAGGCATCTTTATCACTCCTTTGAGTTCATATAATTAATTGTACCACATTTTGTTTTTTATTCAACATTTTTTTTATTCTGACACTGTGCTAATGGCTAATACCGAAGAGAAATAAACTTCAATACTTGAACAGATGCTTTCCTGCATACTAGAATTTGATGCAAGATTACCCCCTTGCTTTTATCGGCTAGCTTGTGATCAGCATTATTCATAAGGCCAAAATATTTTGCAGTTACCGCAGCGGGCGTAAAGCAAACCTTGTTGCTTCACATAAAGAGCAACACGATATTACGCACGTTAAGTATGATTATCAGGATTCCGACTATTAACAGCATTTTCTTTTCCGGTATTTTTTTGCAAACATACGCCGCCAATGGCGCTGCAATCACGCCGCCAATGGCAAGTCCAACAATATACTGCCAATAGTCACCTATGCCAAGAAAAATCGTGAAGGTCAGAACCTGCACAAGCGTAACAAAAAACTCTGCCGTATTGACTGAACCAATGGTGTACCGCGGTGGGTGTCCCGAAGCCATCATGGTCGAAGTGACAATAGGTCCCCAGCCGCCGCCGCCAATAGCATCAAAAAAGCCGCCAACCAATCCAACCGGTATCAGCTTGTTGCCATCAATCAGCTTTTTTGTAAAGCGTCACTAGAAATTTCATTAGCATTTTGTTTTCTAAATCCCTATCTTCCAACTATATAATTTCATATTTTGAGTGCAAGTTTTAGATTAGTAAAACGCCGCTTTTGCTTGATAAATAGAGAATAATCCCGCAGTATCAGCTACTGCGGGATTTCAAATAATTGGTGGAGATGGGGGGCGTCGAACAGTTGTATTCCGTTTCACTTATAGTCATTTGTTATCCCTCAACATCCCTTATTTTCACGCTTTTTTGCTTTTCTATTTCCCTTGCTGTCACTTATGTTCCCCTGCTATATTTTGCAGTATTTTATAGTCATGTCTACCTAATGTCTACCTAGAAATACCCCTTATCCGATGGTTCCCTTATAGTCACTTTTCATCATTTTACACTAAAACATTTGGTATTTAAAAAAGCAAAAGGATACTGTAATTATTCAGTATCCCTTCACTTTTGTCTAACGACAATCTCACTCTTTATGTTTTTCACTGGTAAATACAAAAGTTGGTATCATTTTACATTTCATTAGAAAAGTCATTTATTAATAGATATAACGGAGAACGAATGAGTTACTTATTTATCTTGGAAACCATTCCCACAGATATTAGTTAGTCGCTGGCATTGTAAGTTGTTCTGTTACTCTAGCTAGTGATCCGTCGTCTTTGTATTGGTATAAATTGTAGAAATCTGTTTCGCCTGTCGTAATAACAGCAAATGTTCTGTTTAAATTTTGATTCATAGTGCCAGTGTCAACCCAGGAGCCATCATTTAAAACAGATATACCATTATCAAATTTTTGAACCATTGGCACATGTGTGTGACCAAAAACTACTGTCTGAATACCTTGACCGTCATATTGAATTGATTCTTGTTTTGGAAAATATTGAGTAGCGCTAGTATTACCAATTAGTTGCGCTGATGCCGCTTGAATAAAGCTAGCATGCACTCTTACGCCATTATTTGTTTGTATTTGTTCCCAAGATCTTTGGTAATTTTTGAAAAGAGTTGGCGCAGAAATAGTGCCGTTCGCATACATTATAGGCAAAATATCTGCCTCTGAAAACTTGGTATTAAAGCCATAATTTTTAAGGTTAAATACTTTATCATCAAATCTTTCTATATTTGTAAATGTATTCGAGAAATTATTCAAAGCTGCTCCATAAATATATGCTCCATATTGGTCAATATTGGTCGTGCTGGGAACGTCAGTAAGTTCTGGAATCATTTTATTAATAGTTGGCATACCTTGCATGCTCCAACTTGTGGCTATACGACAGTAAAAATATCCAGGTGGTAAAATACTGCTGCTTGATAAATCTTTGTTATCAACCGTATCAGGAGCGCAGAGAACATCATAGCGGTGACCGTGTTCGATGGCTATTTCGTTGTTGTCACCTGTTATATAGACGCCCACTCCATCCTTACCAACAAAATTAATGTTTGGCATAGCTTGTTTCAATGTATCTTCCAAAAGAGTCATGTCGTGGTTGCCGGAAACATAAACAAGTTTGACCCCTGTATTAGATAAACCTTTTAGAGCATCTATAACACCTTTATTATTGGCGATACATTGTTTGTAATACTCTTGCGAATCAGTAGACACAGGATAGTTTAAGGGTAGCATCCAATCATCAAGGAAATCCCCAGCTATAACGAGCTCTCTTATGCTTTTTGTTTGTCCTGCACGATTAATAAAATCGATAAGATAAGGACGGTTTACTTTATCCTCAGTGATTCTGTCGTTAACCCCAAGATGAAGATCGCTGATAACAACAATTTTGTTTCGAGTAGTTCCAACATCCCAAAGTGGGTTTGCAGCTGGATTTGGAGCCGGATTGATGACAGCAGTTGCTGCAGAGACACTTGTTGCCAAAATAGTTGTTACCAAAAAACACGTTAATGATATTGCTGTAAGTACTTTTTTCACTTAATTTCCCCTCTCTTTTGTGTGAACACGCTCACTGTCTCCATTGAAACAGCTATATGGTTATATATTCTATTATTTATAAAATACTTAAGTTGTTTTCGCTCATACAATCTTAACTATTTTGCAAAAACGACAATAAAACAAATTTGCTTTTAATTATGGGTTTTTTAAAATTTCTACTTAGAAAAATAGTTTAAGGAAGTCTCTAAGAACAAACCATCCCTTGGTATATAGATAACAAAAACCACTATATCTTGCGATACAGTGGTTTTTTGGTGGAGATGGGGGGAGTTGAACCCCCGTCCGAAAGCACTTTAACAGGAACTTCTCCGGGCGCAGACGGTTATTGCGGCGAACCTAATCGCCTGTTTCCGTTACTTAAGGCAAGCCGTCACGCCTTAAGGTCCGGTAGCTTCATTATTCATGGTGCGCTCAAAGCTTTGCGACACTCACGGACGCTGCTAATCGACGCCCCACACCCGAGCCGCAGCGCTCTCGGGGAGGACGAACAGCCTTAAGCGGCTGCTAGTTCTAAATTATCGTTGTTCTTTAATTTATAAAAGAGCCCATTTTTCGGATGGTAGGCGCATCCGCCCGCTATTCCTGCCTCCACACCCCCGTCGAAACCGGTACATCCCCATGAGAGCGCCTAATTCGGCGCCTATTTGGTTGGTGCTAGACATTCGCTTATAATGCTTAGACGATTTGATAATGATTTTGTTCCCTGTCAATGCTCGCCAAATCCCAAGTAATCCCGCTGTGCCGCAGTCCTCGGTATTGGTTTGTTCCCTATTAGCACTTAACGGGTTCCGGATAATCCACGCCGAAAGTGTCCACCGAAACTGTTTTCATGCGCTGAGTCTGACGTGGCTTGTCGTTCATGTCGCAATCGACATCTGCAATTGTGTCGACAACGTCCATTCCCTCGATAACCTTTCCGAAGCCGGCATACTGTCCATTGAGGTGCGAGGCGGTCTTGTGCATGATGAAAAACTGGCTGCCTGCGGAATTCGGCATTGCCGAGCGTGCCATTGAAAGAACGCCGGGGTCATGATTGAGATTGTTTTTAAACCCGTTTGTGCTGAACTCGCCCTTGATTGAGTAACCGGGTCCGCCCATTCCTGTGCCGTCCGGATCGCCGCCCTGAAGCATGAAGCCGGAGATTACACGGTGGAATATAATTCCGTTATAAAAGCCCTTTTTAATTAGCGAAATGAAGTTATTGACAGTATTCGGCGCAATTTCGGGATAAAGCTCTGCCTTGATTACACTGCCATTTTCCATCTCAATGGTTACTATCGGATTTGACATATTAAGATTAATTCCTTTCAAGCTCAAACTATATAACAAAGTTCGCAAAGCCTATCTGCGCTCTTTGATTGCTCTTTCCATCTCTCTTGCCGCACCGCGCGCAGCCTCGGAATCGCGCTTATCGTGAAGCTTTTTGCCCTGGCACAGCCCAAGCTCAAGCTTTACCCTGCTGTCTTTAAAATACACAGAAAGCGGAACAAGGGCCAAACCGTCCTGCGCGACCTTTTCGGAGAGCTTAATTATCTCGCGCTTGTGCATGAGAAGTCTGCGCGGCCGGACAGGGTCACGGTTGAAAATGTTTCCCTTTTCATAGGGGCTTATGTGCATTGAGCGAACGAAAAGCTCGCCGTCCTTAACTGTGCAGTAGGAATCTTTGAGGTTGAGCGTTCCCGCACGGATGGACTTTACTTCTGTGCCGCTAAGCTCAATGCCCGCTTCGAAACGATCGAGCACATAATAGTCGTGAAAAGCCTTCCTGTTCTGCGCCGAAACCTTAACTCCCGTTGCTTTGGGTGACATTAACGAGTCCCTCCTCCCCCAATTTTACTGCTTAATTATTATAACACAAATGTCAAGAGTGTAGACCGCGTAGCGCTCACTTCTTCTTCGATTTTTGTTAGAGCTAATCCAATAGGCGAGCGAGAAAACTTGGTATAAATATTCTAATCGGTGTCACAAATATCAGTCGCCGATTGCCGTATGTAAAATCTTCGACTTCAATTGAGCTCCACGGCTCATATCCCTCAAATTCCAGTGCTGAGCGAATAAAAGCCTGAAGCGTTTCGCCATCCGTGTGGTCGCAAGCTTCCCCCTCAAGAACTATAAGCTCGGGCGTTGCTATATGAATTGTCATTTTTCCCTCCGAAATAATAATATGTGGAATAGTGTCTTTCTCCGAAAGTAATTGTACTTCAAGCAGTCTTGATATACCAGTTAAAATAACTGGAAATCAACATTTGCATGTGCTATAATACATTAGATTATTGCGTGAAATCAGAAAAAACCGCAGATTTTGCCATAGTTGCAAAATTCAGGTTGATTTTAATAACTTTATCTCAAAACGGAGGTCAATTTTCTAATGGATTACACCGAAACGCTTGTGCGTCACATCAACGGTTATACGGGTCTTATTACTAACACAACGCTTGACAGGGTTGTGCTGCAAAACGGCGAACACACCTTGCGTGAGGTCGTGGAGCACCCCGGCGGCGTAACCATAATCCCCATTGACGAGGAGGGCTATGTGTACTGTGTCCGTCAGTTCCGCTATCCCATGTCAGAACACCTTTTAGAGGTTCCTGCCGGCAAGCTGGAATACGGAGAAGATCCCTTGCAGTGCGCCAAGCGAGAGCTTTCTGAGGAAACGGGAATCTGTGCAAGCGAGTTTATTGACCTTGGAAAAGTATATCCCTCCCCCGGCTTCTGCCGTGAAACACTATACATCTACTTGGCAAGGGGGCTAAGCTTCGGCACACAGCACCTTGACGAAAACGAGTTTTTGGATGTTGAGAAGGTTCATTTAGACGAGCTTGTCAGGCTGGTTATGGATAACGAGCTTACTGATGCGAAAACCGTTATCGCAGTGCTAAAGGCAAAACACATCCTTTCTATTTAAATTACAGAAAAACCGAAAGGAATTACTACTTATGTCAAGAACAGTTTTGATTGTAGACGACGAAAAATCAATTGTTGATATTCTAAAGTTTAATCTTGAAAAGTCGGAATACAAAACCATCTGCGCATACGATGGGCGGGAGGGCTTGGCTCTGGCACAGGAAATGAATCCGGATTTGATTCTTCTGGACGTTATGCTTCCCTACATAGACGGATTTGAAGTATGCAAAACTCTTCGCAGCGAGGGAATTAACATTCCCATAATAATGATAACCGCCCGCGAAGATGAAACGGACAAGGTTTTCGGACTCGAGTTGGGCGCGGATGATTACATTACCAAGCCTTTTTCAGTACGTGAGCTTTTGGCGCGTGTCAACACCAATATGCGCAGAGTTGCAACCGCAGAGGCGCCTCCCGCGGAGGGCACAGGCGAGGTAATCAGATTTAAGGAAATCGTTATCGACTTTGAACGTCACACCGTTTTTAAATGCGGCAAGGCTCTTGAGCTGACTTCACGTGAATACGAGCTTATCAAATTTCTTGCTGCCACTCCCGGAAAAGTTGTTTCACGAGAGGAGCTTATGACCGGAGTATGGCAATATGACTATTTCGGTGACCTTCGTGCCGTTGATGTTGCGGTAAGGCGCCTTCGCGAAAAGCTTGAAGACAACCCCGCGGAGCCGATATACGTAATGACCAAGCGCGGCGTCGGATATTTTTTCAGCGAAGAATAGCCCGCACTACAGCACATTAATCAGCCTATTTTTCACAACGTCGGTTAGAATCCTGCGGAGGTTTGAATGAACAAAAGCCTGTATACAAAGCTCGTACTGATAATGCTGATGCTGATAATTTCGCTGATGGCTGTTGTCGGGGCTTTTTTGATGAACGAAATTCGTTCGTACTATCTTGACGATTTCTATGCCAAGATGAAAATTGTGTTTGAAGACCCCGCACTTATCGAGGATTTGCGCTCGGCGGCAAATGACGATAACGCGGCCACTCAAATGGCGGATTACTTGAAGACTTTTTCAGGTCAGCTCGGAATCGATTCCCGCTCACGCAATTACTATATTCTTGACGGGGATACCGGCACTGCACTGCCGGGCTCCGGCTCCAACAACGACAGTCTTACCGTAACAAAGAATATCCTTACGGCCATTAGCGGTCAAGCGGGTTATTCGAGTGACCACAATGCTTCGTATATGGATGTCGCTATCCCTATTGACGGAAATTCGGGTAATTATATTGTATACATCAAGGATAATAAATCCACTGTAACCAAGCTCACCTCTGTGCTTTTCGGAATTATCGGACGTGCTCTGCTTATAGGCTTGATTATTTCCGTTCTGCTGAGCTTGTTGCTTGCAAAGGCCATGGTGACGCCGATTCAAAGCCTAACAAGGGCGGCGGAGAGTGTTGCTGCCGGTGATTTTTCGCAAAAACCAAACTCAGATGCGCAGGACGAAATTGGTGTTTTGACCCGAACCTTCAGCGGAATGGCTCTTCAGCTCGAAAAGACACTGGACGACCTTAAAAAATCAGAGGCTATGCGCCGCGAATTTGTCGCAAATGTTTCTCACGAGCTGCGTACTCCGATTACAAGCATCAGAAGCTATGCAGAAACGCTTCAGGATTCACGCGGACTACCCCAAAAAACTGAGCAGGAATTCCTCAGCGTCATAGTAAAAGAAAGCGACCGCATGACAAATATTGTGCAGGATTTGCTTATGCTTTCTCGTTTTGACGCAGGGAGCATCGAATTCAAATTCGAGCGGTTTCCTTTTGAACGCTCAATTCACGACGTTTATAACGCGATGCTTCTGGAAGCACAGAAGCATAATCATCACTTTGCTATTGAATTTAAAACACCTGTTCCCGATATCGTCGGTGACAAACCGAGAATTGAACAGGTTTTGATAAACATGGTTTCAAACGCCATTAAATACACACGCGACGGCGGCAGCATTGCCATGACAGCCGGAAGAAAAGACGATATTGTATGGGTAAGCGTGCGTGACAACGGCATCGGCATTCCAAAAGAGGATGTCGACAAGGTGTTCGACCGCTTCTATCGTGTGGACAAGGCACGAAGCCGCGAATCCGGCGGTACCGGTCTTGGGCTTTCCATCGCCAAAGAAATAGTCAACCGTCACAAAGGCTCCATAGTGCTTACCAGCCGGCCGGGAAAAGGAACTGTAATTACAATATCGCTTCCTGTGGAGGGCCCTAATAATGAAGGATAGGGCAAAACTCATTGATACGGCAAAAAATCTGGTAATCGTCGTTTTGCTGCTTTCAGCAATTTTTCTGTTACTTAAGGCTGTTGTCATCAATCCAAAAAGCACTTTTGAAAGTATTGGAGGCTTCTTCGGCCGCAATTCGGCCGCTGGCACTGTTAGTCCGCAAAGCAATGAAAGCACAGAAAATGCCGCCTCTCCGGTTTTTCTCCTTATCACCACCGAGGACGGCTCACACTATGCCGTAAAATATGACATTCAAGTTAAAAACAAAATCATCTCGCAGTTTTCGGGTTATCTTGGAGAAGCATTAGGTTCTTCAAGTTCCTTGCATAAGATAACAGTTGAACAGTGGCAGGAAGTGCTTTCGGGCACAGGTGTGTTTTTTGATTATCTCTATCCCCAGCCTCTTTCCGCAATTGCTTCATGGCTGGGAACAAGCGTTACCAACGAGGCTGCGAACAAAACCGCACGAAGGCTGTTTCTTGGAAACGACAACGGAAATCTGATTCTGTATTTTATGAGCGAAAGCGACGGCAACATTTACAGCTGTAAAACCGCTCGCAGTTTTTCCTCCCTATCACCTAAAATTGCCGAGTACCCATTGGGAACTGCAAGCTTTGCCTTTGAGCTGGATCCTGAATATGCAAATCTTGATCCATATTTCATTTTCTCTCGCGAAAGTAAAACGCTTCAAGCGATTACCGCTTCGACTCCCGTACGCGACAGCACCTTCGACAGTTACGCTATGCTAAGCTATTTTGGAATGAACAGCCATGTCGTTTCGGAGCACACAGAAGCAGATGGTTCTGAAGTTTTTGTCGATGGTGATAAAACGCTTCGTATTGAAGCCTCAGGCAAAGCGAGCTTTAGCGTCTCCGGCAGCACCGGCGTCCAATTGATCGAAAACTCCGAAGCTTCTTCAATTTCGGACTACATTTCAGCCTTTTGTAAAATCGCAAAAAACAGTGTCGGGCTAAACTCAGGCGATGCTGTTGTGGGGCTTGTGAATATTAATGATAAAGATTTCCCCTCCTCCTGCACCATTAGCTTCGGTTATTTTGCAGACGGTATCCCCTTCACCCTGCCTGGCGGTAAATATGCCGCGTATTTTGAGGTGAGTAACGGCACTTTAGTTAAGGCCGAGCTCTACTTCCGTAAATACTCTTTCTCCGGCGGCTCTACAATAGCCTTGCCCGAAAAACAGGTAACCGCGATAGTCGAAGCCAAGGGCGGCGAGCCTGTTCTTACCTATGAGGACAAAACCGATTCCGTGGTCTGCTCGTGGATAATTAAATGACTTTGATTGGAGTTTCAATTGGATAAGTCGAAAATTAAAAACTTTATAATTATTCTCCTTGCTTTGGTTAACTTTTGTCTTCTTTTTATCGTCATTTCCGGTGATATTGAGGAACGGAACGCCGCAGCCTTTCGGACGCAGGCGCTGGTCACTGTCCTATCCGAGCACGGAATAAAACTTAATCCGAACATTGATTTGCCGGAAAGCATCCCACCTCTTCTTTCCCTTAAACGCGATCTGGGGACTGAAAAGGATCGCATTTCAGCCCTAATCGGCAGCTGCACAGCAGAGGATCAAGGCGGCAACAGCTATTATTATCAGGGTGAAGACGGAAACGCGGAGTTTAGTGGTACAGGCGAGTTTAATATCTCGATGAACGCAGGTGCCATTTCCACAGGCAAAGATCCCGTAGCCAGCGCAAAGGCAGCTCTTAATAAGCTGAACATCCAAGCCGGAGATATCGATCCTATTGTAACCGATGACGGAACCAACACAACTGTAACACTTTACTGTTCTTGGGACGGAACATCAATATACAACGCAAAAATCGATGTGATTTTTAACTCCGATTATCTCTGGCTAATCAGCGGAGTCAGACCTCTTGACACCAAATATTTAATTAAAAGCTCGGAGAACTATCCGGACAGCGTAACAATACTAATGAAATTTTTGAAATTTGTTAATGACACTGGTTATGTATGCAGCGAGATTAATGATTTAACAATTGTATACAATATGTATTCCGCGGTTTCTGAGAATTGTACTTTAAGACCGGTTTGGTGTGTTAAAACCGATTCGGGCTTGTACTATATTGACGCAGCAACAGGCCAAGCCGAAATCGTTGAGAGTGCCGTTTGATTCATAGCTTTTATTTATTGTTGTATTTTTGTAATCTTTGTGTTATAATTCATTGACAATTCATTAAATTGCATTGTTCTTTGCCTTCATGTGAGATATATTTTGTTTTATTTTTCGGCTATTATCTCTCACTTCGGGTATCATACATAATATGAGATGTGCGATATTTTCTCGTCACGGGAAGGTGTAATATTTGGATAAATATATAATAAAAGGCGGAAAGCCTCTTTATGGTGAAGTTGAGATTAGCGGGGCTAAAAACGCCGCTGTTGCTATCATCCCCGCAGCCCTTATGGTTGAAGGGGTTTGCCGAATTGAAAACATACCTCAAATCAGCGATACCGATATGCTCCTCACAATTCTCAGCGAAATGGGGGCCAAGGTTCGCTCTATCAATATCAGCACCGTCGAAATCGATTGCACAAGTGTTCGCAAGGACGGCGCTCCCTATGATTTAATGCGAAAAATTCGCGCTTCATATTACCTCATCGGTGCTATGCTTGGGCGTTTCGGTTCTGCAAAAACCACGATGCCCGGCGGCTGTAATTTTGGCGTTCGTCCCATCGACCAGCACATCAAGGGAATGACGGCCTTGGGTGCTCAAATTGAGGTCAAGGGCGGCTTTGTTTATGCAGAGGCTCCTAATGGTCTCCTTAACGGCAACAAGATTTACTTGGACAAGGTTTCCGTCGGCGCTACGATGAACATCATGATTGCCGCTTCAAAGGCACAGGGGAAAACAACAATAGAAAACGCTGCGAGAGAGCCTCACATCGTTGACCTTGCAAACTTTCTCAACTCCATGGGCGCGGATGTTCGCGGCGCAGGTACCGACACAATCAAAATTTACGGCGTTGAAAAGCTTCACGGCGGAACTTATTCTATAATACCTGACCAGATAGAAGCCGGAACTTATATGGCTGCTGTTGCCGCGGCAGGCGGAGAAATCACAATTAAAAACGTCATTCCGAAACATCTTGACTGCATCAGTGCCAAGCTTCGCGAGATGGGCGTTGAAATCGACGAGTATCCCGATTCCGTTGTTGTTCGGCGCAACGGTAAGCTTCTGCGCGCAAACATAAAAACTCAGCCATATCCCGGTTTTCCGACCGACATGCAGCCCCAAATCAGCACTGTTTTGTGCCTTGCAGAAGGGACAAGCGTCGTAACCGAGGGTGTTTGGGATAACCGTTACAAGTACATTTCCGAGCTTAAAAAGATGGGTGCCGAGGCTCAGGTCGACGGCAAAACCGCTGTTATCGAAGGCGTTTCCTTCCTCACGGGTGCTCCCGTTGTAGCCTGCGATTTGCGTGCCGGTGCTGCGGTTGTTATCGCGGGGCTTTGTGCCAGAGGCGAAACAATTGTCGAAGAGGTTTCATACATCGAACGCGGCTATCAGGATTTGGTCGGCAAGCTGAACAGTCTGGGCGCGGATATAACCTGTATTTCCGAGCCGGACGAATACTCATCCGCTATAGTATAACGATTAAGGATAACATCTATGCAAATCTACACAATCGCAAGCGGCTCGAGCGGAAACTGCACTCTCGTAAAAGACGGGGACACGGCTGTCCTTATTGACGCCGGCATTTCCACGAAGCGTATTGTTGCTGCTCTGCGAGAGCTTGATATGTTTCCCGAGCAGCTAAACGGCATTTTAATTACGCATGAACATGGTGACCATGTCAGTGGTCTTAACACTTTTATCAAGCACTACGATATACCGATATTTGCCCCCCGCACTGTGGCCAATCATCTTAGTTGGTCTATTGCGGGGGTCGACGATTATTTGACCGTGCTGCTTCCCGGCCAGGATTACGACATCAAAGGGTTGACCGTTCTCCCCTTTCACACGCCGCACGACACTCCGGAGAGCGTCGGTTATCGGCTGACGGGCAGCGCTGCGTTTGGCTTTTGTACGGACTTCGGGCACGTTACCGACGAAATCCTTGAGAGCCTGCGCGGTGTGGACACAGCGGTTATCGAAGCTAATCACGACATCGAAATGCTGAAAAACGGGCCGTACCCCTTTCCGCTAAAGCGCAGAATTCTCTCAGACAACGGCCATTTATCCAACGACTCCTGCGGACTTCTTGCAAAGGAGCTTTATAAAAACGGAACGCGAAAGCTGGTTTTGGGACATTTGAGCCGCGAGAATAATCTTCCCTCAATCGCTCGAAAAAGCGTTTTGGGCCTGCTTTCCGCGGAGGGCATCGACACCGAGAACGAGCTTGTTCTTGAAATCGCTCCGGAAAACGCGATACTCAGCTTATCTGTGAAGGATGAAGCCCTATGCTGAGCATTAATTTGATTTGCGTCGGACGCATGAGGGAAACCCATTACATAGCGGCCTTTAACGAATATGAAAAGCGCCTTAAGCCCTATTGCAAATTTGAGCTTACGGAGCTTGCCGAAGTTAAATTGCCGCTTAATCCTTCACAGGCTGAGATTGAAGCAGGTCTTCAAAAGGAGGCCGCCTCTATTAAAAGCCATACACCTTCGGGGGCTTATGTTATTTCACTGTGTATTGAGGGCAAACAGCTAAGCAGCAACGCATTTTCCGAACTTTTACAAAAATGTGCCAACGATGGAAAGAGTAAAATTTGTTTTATCATCGGTTCGTCTTTTGGCTTGGATACAAGTATAAAAAAGCGTGCCGATTTGCGCCTTTCAATGTCCGAAATGACTTTTCCGCATCATTTGGCAAGAGTTATGCTTGCAGAACAGATTTACAGGGGTATAATGATTGACGAAGGCAGTAAATACCATAAATAATCAATTTTTCACGGCTATTTAAGAGGAGAGAACACATGTCGCTTTTTAAGCCCAAAAGCAATAAAACATCCTCCGCAGACAAAAACTCAGAATCCACGGGCAGTACGGCTTGGGCACGTTCCGTGCCGGGACAGGCTTACAAAGACTGGCCAAAAACAAACGGCGAACCGGAAGAGCCTGTTTTCCTCAAGCACTGCACCTCAGTCGACATGGCAGACGAAATGCTTATCAATATGCTTGCAGCTTATGGTATTCCCGCCGTTAAGCTATATCCTTCAAACGGTGGTTTTGGGAAAGTTGTGCTCGGCATGAGCGGTGAGGGAGCCGATATTTTTGTTCCGGCCTCGATGCGCGAGGACGCCGTTTCTCTTATGGAGGAAAGCTCAAATGATTAAGTATATGGATGAATATCGTCGTTGGCTGGACAGCCCTGCCTTGTCGGAAAGCGAGTGGAAAGAGCTCGATGAAATCGCCTCCGACGAAGATGAAATCAAAAACCGCTTTTTTGCCCCTCTCGAATTCGGAACGGCAGGTCTTCGCGGTATAATGGGTATGGGTCTTAATCGCATGAACCGGCATGTCATCAGGCACGCAACGCAGGCTTTTGCTTCCGTAATTTGTGAAGAAGGCACCGATGCCATAAAGAAAGGCGTTATAATTTGCTATGACTGCCGCGAAAACAGCGAGCTCTTTGCTCGCGCCGCAGCCTCCGTAATGGCGGCAAACGGCATTTTCGTGCGAATTTTTGACGAGATGCGTCCGACTCCGGAGCTTAGCTTTGCAATCCGTAAATACGGCGCTATCGCCGGAATTAACGTCACTGCAAGCCATAATCCGCGAGAATATAACGGCTACAAGGTTTATTGGGCGGACGGAGCTCAGCTTCCGCCAAAGCACGCTCAGGCTATTGCTGACAATATGGAGCATATTGACATTTTCACAGGCATAAAAAGAATGGTTTACAGCGAAGCTGTGGCACAAGGACTGATAGAAGTCATCGGAAACGAAACAGATGAGACTTTCCTTGAAAACGTACTTTCGCAATCTATCGACAGTGGGATTGTTGCCCGCGTTGCCGATGCTTTCAAAATTGTCTTCACACCCTTTCATGGTGCTGGACATAAGCTGGTTCCCGAGGCGCTCCGCCGTCTTGGTGTGAAGAATCTTTTTCCCGTACCGCAGCAAATGATAATCGACGGCAGCTTTCCAACCGTGAAAAGTCCGAATCCGGAGGACCCGGCTGGCTTCTATCTTGCCATCGAGCTTGCTAAAAGTGAAAACTCTGACCTTATTATCGGAACCGATCCCGATTCTGACAGAGTCGGAATCATGGTTCGCGATGAGGACGGCGAGTTTGTTCCTATAACGGGTAATCAGACCGGCGTTCTTCTTCTGGATTACATCATAAACGCAAAAAGAAGGGCCGGCACTCTCCCCGAAAATGCAGCCGCTATTAAGACCATTGTCACAACTGAAATGGCGCGTGAAGTTGCCCAGCAAAACGGCGTTCATATCGACGACACTTTTACAGGCTTTAAATTCATGGCAGAAAAGCTTGCCGAATACGAAAAAGCGGAAAGCTATAGCTATATTTTGGCTTTTGAAGAGAGCTATGGTTACATGATTGGCGACTACGTTCGTGACAAGGACGCTGTTACGGCATCTATGCTTATCGCCGAAATGGCAGCTTACTACTTTGAGCGAAACATGACGCTTTTGCAGGCCATGGACGAGCTTTATGTAAAATACGGTTTCTATGCTGAGAAAACGCTCAATCTCGTCATGCCCGGTATTGACGGTTTGGAAAAAATGCAAAATTTGATGACAAGACTAAGAGAAAACCCTCCAGTTGAAATTTGCGGCATCAAGGTTCTTCGGGAACGAGATTACGCAAGTGGGAAAATCATCGTCCCAGGCCTTGGGCTTGTTGATAAAACTCATATTGTCGGCTCAAATGTACTATACTTTGAGCTTGACGATGACACTTCGTTTATTATCCGTCCGTCCGGCACTGAGCCAAAAATCAAGATTTATATTCTTGTCAGCGGCGATAATAAGCAGGACTGCAACAGCAAAATTGATAAATATGTTTCATACGCACAGGACCTAAAGTAAACATTTCCTATATTGTCGTTTCCCTTTTCATTGCTCAGAGATTTTTTCGGTTTAATACTAAACAATATTGTGTCTTGAAAAAAGCAATTGTTAAGAATGTATTAACAATATATTAAATATTTGTTGTTTTCTATTGACTTCTGGCTCCTTCGGTGCTAATATCATCAAGTTGCTTGGAATCGCCAATTGTTTCCAAGAACGATATCTTAGTTTGGAGGAAAAAACTATGAAGAAGACTTTTGCTGTAGTACTTGCCGCTATGATGATGATCGCTGCTTTTGCAGGATGTGGCACAAAGAAGACCGAGGAGCCCACAACATCTCCCGTAGTTACAGAAGAAACCACGACTAGCCCCGAGGCTACCACCGAGGCTCCTGCAACTTCCGAGACTCCTGTTGAAGCTCCCTCTGCTTCCCCCGCCGCTTAATTCAGCACACGGCTAATAACTACGTTTCATAAAGCCTAACGAAAAAAGACGAGTGTATGTTTTATACACTCGTCTTTTTTGTTCCGCTTATTTCGAAGCTTCCGGAGAAGCAGGGGTACTTGCCTCGGCTGACGCCATTGGGCTTTCAGCTGGAGCTGCTGTTAAATCCGGAGAAGCTATTGCAGGACTTTCGGAAACTATGGGAACATTTGGACTTAGTGACGGCGTTGCAATATTCGACTTGCAGCCGGAAAGCATCGCTAACAGCATCATAGCAAGTGTGATATAGGCAGCAATTTTTCTCATTTTTTTAATTCCTCCAATTTGAATTCAATGCTATTATGGACAATTTGTTTATTTTTTATTTCAGTTTGTTTAATTAAATTCGAAGAACGCTTTTTTGAAGAGTCCGTTAGTGAAAAATAAATGCTCTTTTGACATATTAGTAAAATAATAGTAAAATTGAATAACAATCAGAAATGGTGTAATTGAACCGCAAAAGTATTGGAGGTTTTATGGATATTCCAAACCCATCCTGCACCTTTACCGGTCATCGGGAAGAAAAGCTTCCATGGAAAAATGATGAGAATGACACGCGTTGCCTTAAGCTTAAGGAGCTTATCGCTGATGCCGTAGAATCTGTCTATCATTCGGGCATACGACATTTCATCTGCGGAATGGCGACGGGCTGCGACATGTATTTTTGTCAAGTGGTGATTGACCTTCGCTCTTCACACGATGACATTACACTTGAAGCGGCAATACCCTGGGAAGGTCAATCTAAAAGCTGGTCCGACGCACTCAAGCGCCGTTATTCCCGTCTTGTAGCCGAGTGCGATTTCTATACCTTAGTTCAAAAAAGCTACACTCCCGACTGTCTAATGCGGCGCAACAGATATATGGTTGACAATTCCGCAGTCATTATTGCCGCCTATAGCGGCGCTCCCGGAGGAACGATGAGCACGATGCTCTATGCTATGCGCCGCGGACTTGAAATAATCGAGCTTCCTGTCGGTTAACTGCCATATTTCGGCAAACGTCTCATTTGCGATTGACTTATATTGAAACTCAATATAAAATAATTAACAATAGTTAAACTTAGTTACAAATTGTGTCAGTCCGCCTCATAAGGCTTAAGGGAGAATTTGCTATGCCCATATTAAATGAGTTCAGCTTTACTTCTTGTGATTGCAAAAGTGCAATATATGTCCGTCAATGGCTTCCTGACTTTGCGCCGATAGGCGTAATCCAGATATGTCACGGGGTTTCCGAACACATAAGCAGATACGACGAATTCGCCCGTTTCTTGGCCTCCAAAGGCTTCGTCGTTGCCGGAGAAGACCATCTTGGTCACGGAAAAAGCAAAACGAGCCCCACAAATCAAGGGCATTTTGCTGAGCATGGTGGCTGGGAGTTGGTTGTCGGTGACATGAGAAAGCTCTATGAACGCTTGAAGGAGCAATATTTCAGCCTGCCAATATTTATCTTCGGACACTCTATGGGCAGCTTTCTTACCCGTACATACATTATTCGATACCATGACGGCCCCGATGGCGTTATAATTTGCGGAACCGGTCAGTTTAACAATTTGAAACTTAATGCGGGTATTTCGCTTGCAAACGGTATGATAAAGAAAAATGGTGCGACTTTTAAAAACGAACGTCTGGCCTCCCTTCTCTTCTCAGTTTATAACCGGCACTTCAAGCCCAACCAGACCCCCTTTGACTGGCTCACACGTGACAGTGCGGCGATAGACGAGTTTTGCAGCGATCCTGATAGTGGCGTTGTTCCCTCCGCTGCTCTTTTCCGCGATATGCTTACGGGAATCAAGTACATATCCAGTCAAAAGAACCTTGACCGCATGAACACGGATATGCCTATATACTTTATCTCCGGCGACGATGATCCCATTGGTGATTTTGGCAAGGGAGTTCTTTGCACGTATAACTCTTTTTTGAAGGCAGGACTTTCGGATGTTACTTTGAAGCTTTATCATGGCTCGCGTCACGATCTTCCTCGCGAGACCAATAAGGACGAGGTTTTTGAAGATGTCTTGACATGGCTTTTGTCCAAATGCCGCAACAGGGAGCTTCTAACTGCCGAAACAAATCGATAATTAATTAGAATAGGCTTAACACCTTTAAACAGAAAGAACGGAAGCATAACTGCTTCCGTTCTTTCTGTTTTTGTGGCGCTGGCTTAGCCGTTTTCAAGACTATTTCATCTGTCTTTTTCTTGCCAGATTAATCATGCCTTCGTCCATGTTCATGAGGTTGTTCAGCATTTTTCCTGCACCGTAGGCAGTGCAGGTAACCGGGTCGTCCACCGGATTGATTTTAATGCCCGTTTTAGCAAAAACAATTCTATCGAGGCCGGGAATGAGGCTTCCACCGCCGCACATTATAATACCATTACGCGATATATCCGACACCAGTTCCGGAGGTGTTCTTTCAAGCACAGCCTGAATGGAGTCAAGAATCGCGGATAGCGGCTCCTGCAGAGCTTCTGCAATGTCGTTTGTGTCGATTGCAATCGAGCGCGGAAGTCCTGTCATAAGGCAGCGACCCTTGACCTCCTCAGAAGAAACCTCCTGTACAGGATAGGCACTTCCAATTCTGATTTTTAGCTCCTCCGCCGAGCGAAGACCTATAAGCAAATTATGCTTGCGGCGTATGTACTTAACAATTGCTTCGTCAAATGCATTTCCGGCTGTTTTGATTGATTCGCTTTCTACGACACCGCCCAAGGACACCACACCGACCTCGGTAGTCCCTCCGCCTATGTCGATAACCATATGCCCGTCCGGCTTTAATATGTCCGCTCCTGACCCCATTGCAGCTGCAACGGATGATTCCAAAAGAAAGACCTTTCTTGCTCCGGCCTCTATGCCGGCGTCGATGGTAGCACGCTCCTCAACTCCCGAAATGCTTCCCGGAACACATATAATTATTCTTGGCTTGAACAGGCTGAACGAGGTTATGCGCTGAATTAGCTCCTTGAGCATCCTTACTGTCATGTCGTAATCGGAAACAACACCATTTGTTATCGGGTGGATGGAGACGATGTTTGCCGGCGTTCTACCAAGCATCTTTTGCGCATCCTCACCAACCTTGAGAAGCTTGCCGGAGTGCTTGTCCACAGCAACTACGGTCGGCTCGCGAAGGGTTATCCCCTTTCCGCTTACATAAACAATGATGCTGGAGGTTCCTAAATCTATTGCAATATCACGTTCAAAAAAAACCATTATACTAACATTCCTTTCGTTCACCGGAGATACAAAATATCAAAGTAGGGTTTGGTCATCACTTGTGATGGTTTGAAAAATACCTGCCATTTTGCCCCAAACCTTTGATTAATAAAATCTTTGACTTTTTTTTCATTTTTTATTCTCTTGTTCTTGCAAGCGTGCAGCACAAAACTTCCTCTGCGCCGGAATACTTGAGAGTTTTCGCACACTCCGAAAGAGTAGATCCCGTTGTTATTATGTCGTCAATTATTAGAATCCTTTTACCGCGAACCAATTCTTCGTCCGAAACGCTGTAAACACCGGAGATGTTTGCTCGACGTTTTTCCGCCGAACCGACGCCCGACTGCGCCGGAACATCGGTGTTTTTATATAGAAGCTCCACGGCAACATCATCAATTTTGAGCGCTGACGACATAGCCAACAGCATTGCCTGATCGTAACCACGCTTTTTAAGTCGCTTTTTACTGAGCGGAACCCATGTTATCAGATCGTAGCGGCCTTTAAGGTTTTTCTCAATACAGTCGGCGATAAAACCGCCGAAGAGTTCGGCATGAATTGTTGCGTCATTAAATTTGAAGCGCAGTATAGCGTCGCGCACTTCCCCCTCGTAATACAGCGGAGAAACACAAACAGAAAAGAACTCTCCGTTCTGCGCCCCGCCGTTGCGAGTTCGGCTGATTTTGGCATCGCATTTTTTGCACATGCCGCTCTCACCCAAATTTAATATTTTTCTGCAAAAGGCGCAGCGCGGGGGATATAGTAGATCCAATAGACCAGAAAAAACACTCATGGCTTTACCGTCCTTTCCAAACGTGCGGCAAATTACCGCGTTCTAATCCGTCAGTCTGGCACGAAGTCCGCTGTATCTTCTTGTCACCTTGTGGTTATCTATCATATTGAAAACCGTCGCATCGCTGCCGACGACTATCAAAAGCTCCCTCGCTCTTGTAACGGCTGTGTATAGCACACTTCTGCTCATAAGCTGCGGTGAGCCGTCCATCGCTGCCATAATAACCGCCTTAAATTCACTTCCCTGCGATTTATGGACAGTCATTGCAAAGGCGTGCTCAAGCTCAGGCAGCATTTCAAAGCTGTAGCTTGCGAGCTTATCGTCAAAAAGCACCGTTATAATTTCATTTTCTGTGTCGATTCCCGCTAGAAAGCCGATATCGCCGTTAAATATGCCTGTGCCGTGAACGGGCTTCAAGCCCACGGTTATAACAGGCAGTGTTGCGCAATCCGCCTCAACCGAAAACTCTATTTTTTCGGGTTTCGACCATATTATATCATAGTTATTTCTTGTTTGCATCACCCTGTCCCCCTCGCGGAAGACAATTTCGCCGTATTTTTTTTCTTTCTTGGCAGTCGCTGCGGGATTTAGCGCCTTTTGCAGGACTATATTTAGGTTTCTCGTGCCGGTTTCTCCCCTTCTGGTGGGAGTAAGCACTTGAATATCCATGGCGGATATTCCCATTTTCTCTGGCAGACGATGCTTGCAAAGGTCTGATATCGTATCCACCGTAAGGGAGCTTTCGGTTCTTCGAAGGAAGAAAAAGTCGCCGGCGCTGGAATTGCCCTTTAAATCCGGATAATCGCCTCTGTTAATCATGTGTGCGTTGGCAACTATCTGACTTTCCGCGCCCTGTCGGAATATCTCTGTAAGTCGTACGGTTTCGACAATTCCGCTTCTGATAACATCAAGAAAAACATTTCCCGGGCCAACGCTTGGAAGCTGGTCGGCATCGCCAACCATTACGAGGCGGCATTCGGGCGGCATTGCGCGTAAAAGCGCGGCCATAAGGTTAATGTCGACCATTGAGCTTTCATCCAAAATCACCGCGTCGCAGATAAGCGGCTCTTCTTCGTTGCGCCTGAACACAAGCTCGTCGCCCTGCTCAGAATACCCCGCCTCGAGCAGTCTGTGGACTGTGGCGGCTTCCTTTCCGGTGAGCTCGCTCATGCGCTTTGCCGCACGGCCTGTGGGTGCTGTTAAAAAAGTTTTAAAGCCCATTCTTTCATATAGAGACACGATTGCGCGAACCGTAGTCGTCTTTCCCGTGCCGGGGCCGCCTGTCAAAACCATAATGCGGCGCTGTGCGGCAATTTTTAGAGAATAGCGCTGTAAGTCCGCATAGCGAACCGACTGCTCAGTTTCAATCAGCTCAATGATTCCGTCAATGTCCTTCTTATGGCTCAGCTTTTCGCCCGACATTTTTTTAATTCGCTGCGCGGTGTAAACCTCGGCCTCGTATAGTGACGTTAGATAACATCCTTCCCTCTCCGCCACACAGGTGCGCACAAGTTCTCCGCTGTCGGAGAGGACATCCAAAGCCTCCTCTACAGCTTCAGCGCTTACCTCGATTAGCTGCGAGGTGACTGATATTAGCTTATCCGCAGGAATAAAGGTGTGTCCGTTTCTGGAGTTATGCCAAAGCTCATACAGTGCCGCTGCGGCGACTCTTTGCGCACAGTCTCCCTCAAACCCCATGTTCAGTGCGAGCGAATCCGCCTCAGCGAAGCTTGCTCCGATGTGCTCTCCGGCGATGATGTATGGGTTTTCCTCCACAAGCTCCAGCGCCTTGTTGCCGTAGTCATGGAATAGTCTGATAGCAATAACCGGCCTGATGGAATAGTTGCCTAGGTGCTCCATCAGCCTTCGTATTCCAACCTGTTTTTTAAAGGCATCTGATATATCAAAGGCTTTCTTTAGACTGATTCCTTTTATCTGTGCAAGGCTTTCAGGCTCGTTTTCAATGACTTTGAGAGCCCTTGCCCCGAACTCGGAAACTATCAGCGTCGCCGTTGCGGGACCGACTCCCCGAAGTGCGCCGGAAGCAAGGTATTCAAAAATCGCCTCCGCTCCCTCGGGCATGGTGCGTTCCGCCCATTCTGCCTTGAATTGCTCTCCGTGAACGGTATGCTTTGTAAACTCCCCTGTGACGTTAATCTGCTCACCCGGGCAAGCATAGGGAAGGGTGCCTACAACGGTAATATCCTCGCCGTCCTGTGTTTCCAGCTTGATAACGGTGTACCCGTTTTCCTCATTCTGAAATAATACGGCCTTGATCGTTCCGAAGATTTGTATGTAGTTATCCTTCTGCTCCATTCCCGATACCCCGTGTTATGATATTTGCAAGCTCCTCCGGTCTGCATATTCGCAGAGAAGGGTTGTTTCGTAATAAGGAATCCGCTATCTGCGCTGTTTCAGCGTTCATCCCCGTGTCAACGAGAAGAATGTCGGCAACGAGCAGCCCGTCTTCCCTCAGCCAGCGCAATCTTTCAAGCTCTCTGTCAAGATTTTTTGTTTTTTCATCAGCAATTATTACTATTGTCACCTTTGAAGTGCTTTTGGCTGCGGCAGGTCTTAATAAAAAGCCCTTGATAGTCCAAATCAGCAGTATAAATGAAAGTGACAATGCAAAAGCCGAAATAATTTCAATTGCTTCCATTTCAGTTCCCCCTTTTATACATAATACGGGGAACTGCGTTTATTTGTTAATCCTGTGCCGAAAGCACCTCAACAATGAGGTCATTTGAGCATTTTTTTAAGAAACTGGCCGGTGTAGCTCTTTTTGCAGGCGGCACAGCCCTCCGGCGTTCCGGCAAACACAAGCTCGCCGCCCAAATCGCCGCCTTCGGGTCCAAGGTCAATCACATGGTCGGCTGTTTTGATTACGTCAAGGTTGTGCTCTATGACAACAACCGTGTTGCCCGCTTCCACCAGTCTGTCCAGTACCTCCACGAGCTTATGTACATCCGCCACATGGAGTCCCGTTGTAGGCTCATCAAGAATATACACAGTTGAGCCGGTGCTTCTTTTGCAAAGCTCTGCGGCAAGCTTGATACGCTGTGCCTCACCACCCGAAAGCGTGGTTGAGGGCTGTCCTAGCTTGATATAGCCCAGCCCGACATCGTTAAGCGTTTTTAGTTGATTCTTGATTTTCGGAAGATTTTCGAAGAAGCCTGCCGCTTCTTCAATCGTCATTTCAAGGACTTCTGAAATGTTTTTGCCCTTGTAGCGCACCTCGAGCGTTTCCCTGTTATAACGCCTGCCCTTGCAGACCTCGCAGGGTACATAAATATCGGGCAGAAAATGCATCTCAATTTTTATCAGTCCGTCTCCGCCGCAGGCCTCGCAGCGTCCGCCTCTAGTGTTGAAGGAAAAGCGGCCTGCGTTGTAGCCGCGCATTTTTGCATCCTGAGTGGAAGCAAATAGGTCGCGAATTTCGTTAAACACACCTGTATAAGTCGCGGGATTCGAGCGCGGAGTTCTTCCGATGGGGCTCTGGTCAATATCGATAACCTTGTCAAGATACTTGAGCCCCTCTATGCTGTCGTGCTTTCCAGCATGGGTCTTGGCTCGGTTGAGCTTAGCCGCCAAGGTTTTATAAAGAACTTCGTTAATTAGCGAGGACTTGCCGCTGCCCGACACGCCCGTAACGCAGGTCAAAACGCCAAGCGGAATCTCAACGTCGATGTTTTTTAAATTGTTTTCCTTTGCGCCGCGTATGATAAGGCTGTGCCCGTTTCCTTTTCTGCGCGTTGTAGGGACAGGTATACTCTTTTTTCCGCTAAGATATTGACCTGTTATGGAATTCTCGCAGGCGCAGATGTCCTCAAATGAGCCGGTGCAGACAACTTCGCCGCCGTGAACGCCCGCTCCCGGTCCGATGTCGACGATGTAGTCAGCACTGCGCATGGTATCCTCATCGTGTTCGACAACAATTAAGGTGTTTCCCAAATCGCGCAAATCCTTGAGCGATTTTATCAGCTTTTCATTGTCCTTCTGGTGAAGTCCGATGCTGGGTTCGTCAAGAATATACAGCACTCCCATGAGAGAGGAACCAATTTGCGTTGCAAGTCTGATTCTCTGGCTTTCGCCACCGGAAAGGCTGCCCGCCGAACGCGAGAGTGTCAGGTATTGCAGTCCAACAGTTTTTAAGAACTCCAGACGCTGGCAGATTTCTTTCAGTATCCTGTCTGCAATCATCGAGTCGCGCGCATTCAGTTCCAGCTTCTCGATAAATAACAGTTCGTTGGTGATTGACATTGCCGTAAAATCGGTTATTCTGATTCCGCCAACTGTAACGGCCAAAACCTCGGGCTTAAGACGCAAGCCCTTACAGTCGGGACAGTCATATTCGCTCATGCACTGAATAAGCTCGTTGTGCATTGCCGGACTCTGGGTTTCGCGATAGCGCCGTTCGATGTTGTTCGCGATTCCCTCAAAGGGCTGATTAAGAGTTCCCTTGCCACGCGGCTGGTCGTAATATAGCGTAAGCTTATCACCTTTTGTTCCATAGAGGATAACATCAATAACCTCGGGTGAAAGGTTTTTAATCGGCTCTGTGAGCGAAAACTTGTACTTTTTTGCGAGCGCTTCAAAATACATACGGGATATTCCGTCGTTGCGAACATTGCCCCAACCGCTTGCCGATATTCCGCCGTCCATAATC
This sequence comes from Oscillospiraceae bacterium, assembly GCA_018053145.1. GTDB lineage: Bacteria > Bacillota > Clostridia > Oscillospirales > Oscillospiraceae > UBA2658. Next base: position 24,842 of record JAGPMA010000028.1, read on the forward strand.
GAAAGAGAGGGGTTTGGCAAAATCATTTCCGGATTAACCCGAAGCTGAATCCCTAGTCCGCCGCAGGTTGGGCACGCGCCATATGGGTTGTTGAAGGAGAACATTCTCGGAGTAAGCTCTTCTATTGAAATTCCGCAGTCCTCACAGGCGTAGTTTTGGGAAAAGAGCATTTCTCTGCCCTCATCCGGTAAATCTATTATCACTATTCCTCCGGCAAGTGCCGCCGCAGTTTCGACCGAATCCGTCAAACGCTGTGCAAAATCAGGCTTGACCGAAAGTCTGTCAACGACGATTTCGATGTTGTGCTTTTTATTTTTATCAAGGCTGATTTCTTCGCTTAAATCATAAACACTTCCATCTACGCGAACGCGGACATAGCCGCTTTTTCTTGCATCTTCGAATATCTTTTGGTATTCGCCCTTTCTCGTGCGAACGACAGGAGCAAGAATCTGAATCCTTGTTCCCTCGGGCATAAGCATAATTTGGTCGATTATCTGGTCAATAGTCTGTTGCTTAATTTCCTTACCGCATTTTGGGCAGTGAGGCACTCCGATTCTTGCCCACAAAAGGCGCAGATAATCGTATATTTCCGTAACCGTGCCAACGGTTGAACGGGGATTTTTAGAAGTTGTTTTCTGGTCGATGGATATTGCGGGAGACAGTCCCTCTATATAGTCGACATCGGGCTTTTCCATTTGGCCCAAAAACTGACGGGCATAAGAAGAAAGCGATTCGACGTAGCGACGCTGCCCCTCGGCATAAATTGTGTCGAAAGCCAACGATGATTTTCCGCTTCCTGACAGCCCTGTAAAAACCACAAAGCTGTCACGGGGGATTTCAATATCAATGTTTTTAAGGTTGTTGGCTCTCGCGCCTTTTACGAATAAGTTTCCACGCATAATAGGTTTTCCTTTGGAGGTAAGTTGATTGACATACCGCATTATTATATCCGAAATTTGTTAACAATTCAAGGCGAACGGCTACAATTTTGATAAATATCACTGAAGCTAAATATTAGGTTTGAGAGCATCAAACCTGTTGACACTTCTTGAATAATATGTTATTATACCAAAGCGACCGAAACGGAGAGATGTCCGAGTGGTCGAAGGAACCGGTCTTGAAAACCGGCGATGTGAAAGCATCCGTGGGTTCGAATCCCACTCTCTCCGCCAACTTTCCGGTAGTGCTAAAAAGCAAGACCTATGAAGCTCGGTGCAATTATATAAATCGTCTTTCGGCATGGAGAAGTACCCAAGAGGCCGAAGGGGCTCCCCTGCTAAGGGAGTAGTGCGTGATGAGCGCAGCGAGGGTTCAAATCCCTCCTTCTCCGCCAAAAAGAAACCTTGTATTCTCAATGGGTACAGGGTTTTTTAGCGCCTATTTACAAGCCGTTTTCCCTTTAGTTTTCCCTTTACAGAATTAAAATCGAATATTTGACCTATAAAAAGCCGCCTTAGTCGTGTTGACCGAGGCGGTATTTTTTATGCGTTTTTGACCGAGTTAATGAACTTCTCCATGCGCTCTGATGACTGCTTTTTCATTTGTTCTGATACATGACCGTAGACGTCGAGAGTAAATGAAGCCGTGGCGTGTCCTAGGTTACCTTGAACGGTTTTAATATCATCCCCGCTCTGTATAGCTGCCACGGCGTAGGAGTGCCGGAGGTCGTGAAAGCGTGAATTAGGAGCGCCTATGCTCGCCGCTATGCGCTTAAAGCAGTTATACACCGTCACATGGGCTAGGTGCTTGCCTGTTTCATCCGTGAATACAAGGCCAAATTCATTTTTCCATGCTTCGCCCATTTTGAAACGCTGTAATATTTGCTCTTCCCTCCGTTGCTTGAGTAACTGCATTACAAAGGGAGCGGGGACTATTATTCGCGTTTTATCGTTCTTTAGCGAAGCAAGGTAATATTTAGCATTCTTCTTTTTTTCCTTCTGCAATTGCTTGCTGATAGTAATTGTGCCGTTTTCAAAGTCTATATTAGACCATTGCAAGCCCATGACTTCGCCCTCTCGCATACCTGTAAAAATGGTTACTTTGTAGAGTATTGCAAAGCGGTGCTTTTCAACGGCAGTCAAAAACTCTTTTATCTGCGTTTCATTGAACGGCTGTATTTCTTTCTTCTCCACTCGCGGCAGCTTGCAAGCGTCGGAAGGGTTATACATGATGTATTTAACCTCTACGGCCTGTTGCAACGCTCTGTGAAGTACGCCGTGTACATTCTTGATGGACTTTGGAGAAAGCGGCTTATCGCCCTTGCCGAGCGCATTATAAAACTTCTGTATTTGCGGCGTGGTTAAGGCAGATAGCTTGACCGCTCCGAGAGCAGGAACGATGTGGCAATCAATCTGTGTTTGATATGACTTCACCGTGAACGGCTTAACATCACCGATATATTCAGCTTGCCATATTTCGAGCCATTCCTTAAGAGTAATTTTCTCCGGCACCGCATAGGTGGAATTATCAATCTTACCGATAACGCTCGTTAGCTTCTTTCGGACTTCCGCTTGCGTCTTGCCAGATATGCTCTTTTGTACCTGTTTTCCGCTCCCAGTGTCAGTCCCTACGGAGTAGCGAGCTTCCCAGAACATGTACTCTTTGCCGTTGCGAATAACGGTTTTCTTGCGGATTGTTCCCGCTCCCTGTGCATTACGTTTAGGCATTGGTTTCACCTCCGGCGTTCTGAGCGTTAGGATGCCTAGCCATTCTTAACAGCTCTACCCATTTCTCGTTGGCAGCTTCTTTCGCCTTATTGCAATCGGTTATTTCATCTACTATTGACCCCAGAAGACTAACGGTTTTTGAATAAACTTGTTCTATTTGCTCGTGAATTGGTTGCAACTGGAATACTCCGTGTGATTTAACACCAATTTCTCTTTCAAGCTCAATGAGCTCCGACCACAACTTCGGAGGAGTGATATCAACTCTACTTGCTTTATCACAGAGCGCGATTAATTGTCTAAGTTGTAATTCCAACAAAATCCAATCAGAACTTGTAGCGAGAGTATTAATAAAATATTGTAGTAACGGGAATTCCGTATATAAAGGATTGTGCAGTTTTGAAACGGTCTCTTCAGACAAACCCGTATACTCACAAATGACTTTAACGCTATTATCCACTGTTCGTATGTCGCCAGAAAGCCCCAAAAGAAAATCAGTTGAAACACCATAATGCTGAGCAATCTTAACTAAATTATCAGCATCGGGTGTGCTTTGACCGTTCCTGTAGTAACTTATTGTTTGCTGTTTGACACCCAATTGTTCCGCAAGTTTCTTTTGAGTTTCTTTATGTTCCGTCATCAGGTCACTAAGATTTTTAGCAAATGGCTTATCTTCCGTATAAACCGCTGCCGCCCTTTTCCCGCTCATTGTATTTTCCTCCCAACATTCAGGTTAAATGCCTTTGGCGTTGTATGTTATTGTTAACGTGCCAAAACGCTTGTAATTCCTGTTCTCTTGTGATATAACTATTATAACAACATCAAGGGCATTTTGTCAACGCATTTTTAAATTAGCAAAACTTTAAGCTAATATACATTAATATATCTAATACTGTAACATACTTGTATAAAACAACATTTTGTGTTATAATAATGTTGTAAAAATTTTATCCACAATATATAGTATATTAATGCTACTAAAGGCTATTAAAAGTCAATTAAGTCCACATTATGAGAATACATTTGAAAGGGGGTTTAATAGATGAACAATATTGATATTCGTTTCAAAGCACAGGAAGCAGACGTTAAGCTATGGCGAATTGCTGGTCGTCTAAACATGAACGACGGCAATTTTTCCCGCATGCTCCGTAAAGAACTACCAGACGCAGAAAAAGAAAACATCATACAAATTATCAACGAGCTTTCAAAGGAAAGCAACTAACCCTAAAACAGATTAAACGAGGGGGAAAACACAATAGAAAAACTTTGTATCAGCGTCGAAGAAATGAGCCACATGTTAGGGCTCTCAAAGCCGCTATGTTATCAAATGGTGCACAGCGAAGCCTTTCCAGCCATAAGAATGGCGGGTGGCAAACGGATTATTATTCCAGTCGAGGCACTAAAGCGGTATTTGAACGAACAGGCGGGGCGGTGAGCAAACGGAACTTAATACTTTTATAAGTCAACTCAAAGGGGTAAAACAAACAGGCAAAAATCAATATCTAGCTTGCTGTCCGGCGCATGGAGATGAAAAACCAAGCCTCTCCTTATCGGAGCGGGACGATAAAATACTTGTACATTGTCAAGCCGGATGCAAAACCGAGGCCATTGTTGGCGCAATGAGGCTGAAAATGTCAGACCTCTATATTAAAGACAAGCCAAAGCTTCAAAGCTGGATATTCCTGCGAGAGCATATTTATTATGATGAGCAAGGCAGTATCATTGCAAAGAAAATAATTTACGATACGGGCGAAGGCAACAAAACCGCAGAATGGTACCGCTACGAGAACTTCGCATTTATCAAAAAGCTAAACGGGCTACAAATGCCGCTTTATAATCTTCCTCTTATTACTTCTACTACTAATACTATTTACATAGCCGAAGGCGAAAAAGATTGCAACACGCTTTTTGACGAATTGGGATATACCGCAACAACTTTACCGAACGGAGCGGGAGGTAAATGGAGAGAAAAATATAACAAACATCTAGCCGAGCGGGACATAATCATATTGACCGACAACGATGACGCGGGTAAAAAATACGGTGAAACCGTCGTAAACGCTCTATTACCAGTTGCTAAGTCCGTGAAGCTAATACCTGCCGCCGCGATATATCCGGAAATCAAACACAAAGGGGATATTTCAGACATTGTGTCAGCGCTGGGAGTGGACGCGGCAAAGGAAATGCTAGACAAAGCCGTTGCCGTTGCAGAAACAATAACGGAGCCATTCAATATAGAGCCGATTCCAATAGAGCATATAGGCGAAAAGAACTTGAAGCCGCCTGATTATTCCGATGCGGGCAATGCTGAAATATTCAGCCGATTCTACAAAGACGATTTAATATTTGTGGATGCTTTGGGCTGGCTTTGGTGGAACGGTAAACGCTGGGAGCGAGACGACCACAAAGCCCTTGCGCTTGTATTGAGCCT
>JAGPMA010000063.1 GCA_018053145.1 Oscillospiraceae bacterium
AGCGTAATGTGGTGCTTTTATTTTTCGCCTCATTACTGTGCCCGGTTGGCTACTCTTGGCATTATACTTGGCTATTCACGGCTTTTCAACTGAGCTAGGCACAGCCAGAGCTATCGAGCTATAACATTGGAGGGAACAGGTTCGTTTTGTCAGAGGCAATTTCAAATAGTGGCTTTGCAAGGGCGCTTATACAGTATGGTGCCGAAATTATGGTATCAACTAAAAAACAAGCTCCCGCTTACCCAAATGATGCCGGCTTTTGCGCTCTCTCGACAGGTGAAATGCTTTTTCACTCCAAAAAAGTGTGTGAATTGAGTATCATGAACTTTTACGGCAATAGATTTATTCACACAAATCAAGGCTATGCAAAATGCGCTGTGTGTCTTTTGAACACAAAAGCTGCGATATGCGCTGACTCGGGACTTGCAGCGGCATTGGTACAAGCAGGGTTCGATGTTCTCAAAATCCCCTCGGGGGGTATAGTACTTTCCGGCTATAATGAAGGCTTTATTGGTGGAGCCTCAGTTAAAATCGCGCCTGACAAGCTAGCCTTTACTGGAGTGTTTAAGAACGAACAAACTAAATTAATAATTGAGAAATTTTTGAGAAGACACAATATAACTCCGATATATCTTACCGATAAGGAGATTTTTGATATCGGCTCTATAATTCCGATTATTGAGAAATAGATAAACTGATAAAACCGCGGAAAGCTTCCGCGGTTTTATCAGTTTAATATAACAGTGTTTAGCCGGCTACATCAAACATTTGACCGACTGCAGCATATTCATAATCTGCCTCAACCTCCGCTTCAAGAGGCGAGGTCATGTTACGTATAAGGAAAACGCACGATGCTGTAATTGTTTGTCCGGGAGCAATCGATGTATAAAAGTCGTTGTCGGATTGGGATTCCTCAGATGCATATGTATAGTCCAGAGAAATACCGTCCTGATATGAGTCTACCCAAAGCGCATCGCTCATACAGATATCTGACGAACTGTTATTAGTAAACTCGTAATAAACTCTGATCGCCTGATATCCATCATAGTCCGTAACCCACTCAGAGCCGGTTACGGCAACATAGTAATCATCAAGCTGACCTTCAGTGGATAGATTAATTGTCCACTGCGGGTTCGTTATAGGTGATATTACATAAGGTGCGGGTGCTCCGGGAAGGCTGCTGGGTAGATAGGAAGCAGTTACTACACCGGCGGAATCACCTTCGTAACTTGAATAGAGGTTAAAGTCAACGCTGCCGCCGTAAGGATCGTATTTGAATTCGGCACAACATTGCATTGTTAAACCTTGACGAATTCGATAATATTGATTGTCCGTAACGTTCAGCTCATCGGCAGTATATGTTTCGGTCAATTCGCTTCCGTCCTGCATTGCATAATATGCAACAGCATCTCGAGCAGACATGGAAAAGGTGTCGTCATCATAGTTGGTGAACTCGTAGAAAATTCTAATCGCGGAATCGCCGTCTATATCAGTGAAATCTTCCGAGCCGATTACTGACACATAGAAAGAGCTTTCCTCAAGATAACCGCTTCCGGCAACATTTCCGGTTATATTATCACTGCTTGTTTCTGCAACAGAACCATGAGGGATAGACGGATTGTTGATATCGCCGTCAACCTGTTCAAAATAGAAAGCTTCGCCTTCTTCAGTCATTATAAGCTGATGGTCTTCATATTCAAAGCTGTGAGTTTCATCGTTTGCTTCAATTTCTAAACCGTCGTCCGTTTTTTCCCATGTGCCTTCATAGACCTCCGTGCTGTAAGAAGAGGCAAGATACGCAGAGCCGTCGCTGTTTATTTGTATGCCAAGTGAGCCGACGATGCTGGTGCCGTAATAATCTTCTGTTATTCCTTCACCGATATCTACTGACACACTTTCCCAATAACCAACATAGGGGTCTTTACCTAATGTTAGAATAAGAATTACCGCAATTATTATTACGGCGACAACAGACAAAATAACAATCAGCGCTGTTTTCCCGCCGCTTTTTTTCAGAGGCATTGAATTTGGTGCGCCCGGATACGGAGGATAGCCATAGGCGTTTGGCTGATAATATTGACTTTGCGGCTGAGGAGCGTAGCCTCCCTGATAAGTTGGCGGAGTCGGCGTAAAGCTGCTTTGCGGCGGACTATACGAGCTCTGCTCAGAAGGCGTATATGCACCCTGTACTGGAGCTGAATAGGCCATCTGAGTAGGTGCTACATAAACTCCGCTGTTCTGGAATTCCGCAGGTGCAGATGGCACTTCATCTACGGTGGGAGATGAATTCTCAACAGCATTTTGTGTTACTTGATTAATCTCGTTTGTTGGCACTTTTTCTTTTTGGGTGGCGGAAGCCATGGATTTGCCACAATTGGGACAAAAAACAGCATCATCAGGAAGCTTTGACCCACATTCAGTACAGAAAGCCATAATAATTCCTCCAGATATTAAGATTGACGACAATAATTTACATAATTCGATTTTACCTTAATAATATTCTCATATAAAGCAACAAACTGTCAAGGGTAAGGACAGTATTTTATGGCGAAATATTAGTAACTACAATAAAAAATTAGAGACTATTGCTAAAAACTTTTAAACAAGAATCTCGATGGGATATTATTACCAATAATATTGAATTATTGCGCGCAATATTATGCATAATGACAGTCTAAACTGTTGGATTTTCGGGATAAAATCGTTGCAAAGCCAACCAAAATGAAGTATAATGAAGAAAATGTGGCCTGTCAAGTTTTTAACATTGTTTTTCAATTGGCGAACTTTGCTTTTGCCCGAGCATCTACAGTGAAAGAAAAAACCTGCTGCTCACTAATTGAAAAAATGCGATACAGTTCGTTTTAAATTGGAGTGGAGGAGACCTCTGTATCAGCATTACTACACACAATCAAAAAGGAGAACAATCATGAAAGAAGACTTCGGCTTAACTCAGGACCAAATTGACATTCAGATTATGACCCGCGATTTTATCCGCAAAGAGCTAACTTGGGAAAGAATTAAGGAATGCGACGAAAAGAACGAAGTACCGATGGACATCGTTAAGAAGTGCGCAGATATGGGACTCACCAGCATCACTCTGCCTGAATCTGTCGGCGGCGGCGGAATGGGTGAAGTTACAAACTCACTAATCCTCGAAGAAATCGGTTATCAGGATGTCGGATTTGCCACAACGATTGGCGCTTGCGGCCTTTGCTACACACCGATTAAGCTTTTTGGAACAGACGAACAAAAGCAGCTTTATGCTGATTTCATACTTGCCGGCGGCCTTTCTGCTTTTTGCCTTACCGAAGCTGACGCGGGCTCCGATGTTGGTGCTCTGCGCACCACTGCTGTCAAGGACGGCGACGAATATGTCATCAACGGAACAAAGGCCTTTATCACCAACGGCGGCAATGCTAGCATTTACACCGTGTTTGCAATGACAAATCCCGAGGCTGGCGCACGCGGCATTTCTTGCTTCATAGTTGAGCGCAGCCGCGCAGGCATTACCTGCGGTAAGGAAGAGGAGAAGATGGGCATCCGTCTTTCCAACACCTGCGAAGTTAACTTCGACAACGTGCGTATTCCTGCAGACCATCTGGTCGGAAAAGAAGGCGCAGGCTTCAAAATCGCAATGAGCACCTTCGACATCACTCGTCCTGCAGGTGTTGGCGCTGCTTGCTGCGGCGCAATGAAGAGCTGTATCGACAAGTGCATCGAATATGCGGCAACTCGTGTAACCTTTGGCCAGCCCATTCTTTCCAACCAAGCAATTCAGTTCATGATTGCAGACATGGAAATTCGTTACGAAGCAGCTCGCGCACTAGCCTACAAGGTTGCTACTGGCATTGATGCAGGCGTTATTGATAGCGCACTTTCTTCCTCATCCAAGACCTTCTCCTCTGAGTCTTTTGTTAAGACCGCTGAGGATGCTATCCAGATTCATGGCGGCAACGGCTACAGCAAGGAATATCCGATCGAGATTATCTTCAGAAACTCGAAGATTTCTACGCTCTACGAAGGAACAAATCAGATTCAGCGCATGGTTATAGTTAAGTCACTGCTAAAAGCTTCTGGCTTAATGTAAGCTGTTTCTTACTATTACATACTTATATTATTTTGGTAACAACTCATATATACTAAGCGGTTAAAGTAGTTGTTAAGCATTAAGTCCGCATAAACACTTAGTGTCTGTGCGGACTTGCTTTATATAGTGAAATGAATAACGATTTCAAAGTGAATTGCCATTCACCTTGTGTAATAATACAGTATTTTGCACATGTTTAATGAATATTTCCTTAAATGTTGACATTTTATTTCACGATATGTATAATTAACCGTCGCAAAAAATAAGCAATTAATACGCTTATCGAGCTTTTATGTTTAGTATTCGTGTCAAATTTAAGCAAAAACTGCGGCGCTTACAATCAATATTAGCAATAATTTTAGCAATATAAAAAGCAATATTTTGGAAAGAAGGAAAACCTATCATGAAGATGCTTGTATGTATCAAGCAGGTCCCTGATACCACAGAAATTAGGATAGACCCTGTCAAGAACACCCTGATCCGTGACGGAGTGCCCAGCATAGTAAACCCCTTTGATGCCTATGCTCTGGAAATCGCCGCAAGAATTAAGGACACCGACCCAACGGCCGAAATCGTTGTTCTGTCCATGGGCCCCGAGCAGGCAAAAGTCGCACTTAAAGAGTGCCTAGCTGTTGGCGGCAACAAAGCCTATCTCGTTACCGACCGTTGCTTCGGCGGTTCAGATACTCTTGCAACCAGCTACATCCTTTCCTCCGCAATCAAAAACCTTGAAGCTACCGAAGGCAAGTTCGACATCATCTTCTGCGGCAAACAGGCTATCGACGGCGACACAGCTCAGGTCGGTCCGGAAATCGCTGAGCATCTGGATTATCCGCAGGTTACATACGCTGTCGAAGCTTCGGTTGAAAACGGCATGGTTAAGGTTAAAAAGGAAGTTGAAGAAGGCTTTGAAATGATAGGTGTTAAGATGCCCTGCGTCGTAACCGTAACTAAGCCGGCTTTTGATCCCCGTTATCCCTCCATCAAGTCCAAAATGGCTGCTAACCGTGCGGAAATCGGCGTTATCGTTTGCGACGATATGCCAAATATCGACAGAGAGAGAATCGGCCTTAAGGGTTCTCCAACAAAGGTAAAAAAGACATTTACCCCTCCTGTAAAGAGCGGCGGTATCAAAATCCACGAAGACAGCAACGAAGCAACAGCAAAGAAGCTCTTTGCCACACTTGTTGCTGACGGCATCATTTAAGGGGGGTAACAAGAAATGGAAGCAAAAACCAAGGATTTATGGGTATTTATTGAAACCAATGACAACGGCTCAGCAAAGAATGTGGGTCTTGAGCTGCTCGGCGCAGGCCGCGACCTTGCTGACAAGCAGGGTGGAAAGCTCGTTGGTATCGTTGTCGGAAACAATGTTGACGAAGCTGTTAAGGCCGCAACAACCTTCGGCGCTGACACAGTCGTTGTTGTTGACGGTGCTGAGTATCAGCATTACACCACCGATGCCTACTGCAAAGCTCTTTATACACTTGTTGAGAAATATGGCCCTACCAGCATACTAATCGGCGCGACAAATAACGGCCGCGATCTCGGCCCCCGTCTTTCCTGCCGCTTAAAGACAGGCCTGACCGCAGACTGCACACAGCTTGCAATCGACGAAGAGTCAGGCAATGTCGCATGGACACGTCCGGCCTTCGGCGGAAACCTCATGGCTACAATTCTTTGCCCCGATAACCGTCCTCAGATCGGCACAGTCCGTCCCGGTGTTTTCAAGAAAGCAGCAGCAGACGAAGCTCGCAAGGCTGAAATTATAAAGGAAGACATCCATGTCTCCGCAAGCGAAATCCGCACCGAGCTTCTTGAAGTCATTCACGAGGCTGCAGGCGAGCTTGTCGACCTCGAAGGCGCAGAAATCATCGTTTCCGGCGGACGCGGTGTTGGCGGCCCCGAAGGTTTCAAGCCCATCAAGGAGCTTGCAGAGGTTCTCGGCGCAACAGTCGGCGCTTCCCGTGCTGCTGTCGACGCAGGCTGGATTGGCCACTCACATCAGGTCGGTCAGACCGGTAAAACAGTCGGACCCAAGCTCTATATAGCCTGCGGTATTTCAGGCGCTATTCAGCATGTTGCCGGTATGAGCAGCTCAAAGACAATAATCGCTATAAATAAGGACGAAACCGCTCCTATCTTCAATGTTGCGGATTACGCTATTGTCGGCGATTTGTTCGAGATTCTTCCCATCCTTACAGCCGAAATCAAAAAGCTTAAGGCTTAAGAAAAATTCAAACATAACACTATTAAAAGGACGTAGAGCTTTCTGCGTCCTTTTAAATTGTTTTCATTAGAATCCAAAATTCACCGAATTTGCTGCCTGCTCTAAGCATATAATTTGAGCATGAATCTTTGCTCATTGCATTGTTAAATCAGAGAGGAGGCTCATATGAACGAGCAAATGTACGGCTGCGAATTGGATGTACCGTATCCTCCGGTGCAAGTTAGTGGTAAAAATCTCTATTATGCATCGCTCTTAACCAACGATTATGCGGGTGTGGTAAGCGAAATGAGCGCGGTTATGGGATATGTATTTCAAAGCCTCGTTTCGAATAACCAAATAATATCAGCAACCATTAACTGCATTTCAATCGTTGAAATGAGGCATTTAAGATACATAGGTGAACTGATAGAATTATTAGGAGGGAAGCCGCGCTTCGCTGTACAATCTGGGTGTAAAAGCTCATTTTGGGAGGGACAGTTTATTAGCTATGAGGCAAATCCGAAATACTACCTTAAGGAGAACATAGCTAACGAAAAAACAGCAATCGCTAATTACAGCTTAAGAATAAAGCAGATAAACGATAATTTCGTGCAATCCATTCTTAACCGAATTATTATGGACGAGGAAAACCACATCAGAATTTTCAACGCCTTACTTGATGCATTCTATTAAAAAGAACACCCGCCAGCTGTAGCTGATGGGTGTTCTTTTTATTGATTGTTTATTTTACGAGTTCTTTAGTATCTCTTGCAATTACAAGCTCTTCGTTGGTGGGGATAACAATTAGCTTAACCTTGCTGTCCGGTGTTGAAATAATGATTTCTTCGCCACGCTTTTTATTTGCTTCAGCGTCGACCGTACAGCCAAGATAGGTGAAGTATTCACATATAGCAGCTCTTGTGGCCTTGCTGTTTTCGCCGATTCCGGCAGTGAATACGATTGCGTCAACACCGTTCATTGCTGCAACATAGGAGCCGACCACCTTTGCAACATCGTAGTGGAACAGGTCAAGCGCAAGCTGGGCGTCTTTGTTGCCCTCTGCTGCTGCGTTGTCAAGATCGCGGAAGTCACTGGAAATGCCGGATACGCCGAGAACGCCGGACTTTTTGTTGAGTATATTCATCATCTCGTCGATGGTGTAGCCATATTTATTCATCAGGTATTGAAGTACGCCACTGTCAAGATCACCGCAGCGTGTTCCCATTGGAAGACCGACCAGCGGAGTAAAGCCCATGGAGGTATCAACGCTCTTTCCGTTTTCAATAGCACAAATCGAGCTGCCGTTACCCATGTGGCAGGAAATGACCTTTAGGTTGGAAGCGGGCTTGCCGAGTATATCAGCTGCACGAGCTGCAACATAACGATGGCTTGTACCGTGGAAGCCATAACGACGGATTTTGTCTTTTTCGTAGTATTCCTTGGGGATAGCATATGTGAAGGCTTTGCCGGGCATAGTTTGATGATAAGCTGTGTCAAAAACCGCAACCTGAGGAACCTTGTCACCCATAACCTTTGTGCAGGCAGAGATACCTGTGATGTTTGCAGGGTTATGCAGAGGAGCAAGCGGTGTGCAGTCCTTGATAGCCTTAAGGACTTCGTCTGTAATGAGGACGGAGGAAGAGAAGAATTCGCCGCCGTGAACAACACGGTGACCGACAGCGTTGATTTCGGACATTGAAGCAACAACACCGTATTCAGGGGAGGTAAGTTTTTCTATAACGGCTGCAATTGCTTCCGCATGAGTGGGAAGATTGATGTCTTCATCAAATACTTTTTTACCTTCAACAAGAGGACTGTGCTTTAAATGACCGTCAATACCGATACGCTCACAGAGTCCCTTTGCCAAAACTGTTTCGCCCTCCATATCAAAAAGCTGATATTTCAAGGACGAGCTTCCCGCGTTTATGACCAAAATCTTCATAAAAATTAACCCTTTCTTTCTTGTAATCCGCGCCGTTTGCATGTAATATAGTGTATATTCTGCTAATTCGCACACTTAGGTATTTTAATCCTTTTAATTATAAAAAATCAAGCCTTTTTGCCATTAAATCGCTGTTTTTATCCAATATTTTATATTAAGGAGCAATTTATGAAAATTCTGGGTATAGTTGCCGAATATAATCCGTTTCATAACGGCCACAAGCTGCATATTGAAGAAAGTAAAAAATCAATTTCACGCGAAACAGCAACAGTATGTGTAATGTCGGGCGATTACGTTCAAAGAGGCGAAGCGGCTATATTTTCAAAATACGCTAGAGCGGAAGCGGCAGTCAGGGGAGGCGCGGACCTCGTGCTGGAGCTGCCCCTGCCTTGGGCGCTTTCTTCGGCAGAGGGCTTTGCACGGGGGGCTGTTGGGCTGCTTGGCTCGCTCAACTGCATTGACTATTTAAGCTTTGGCAGCGAATGCGGAGACATGGCAATTTTAAACTCTCTGGCAACAGCACTTTTAGACCCGAATTTTGATGTTGAAATCCGTGAAGAGCTAAAATCCGGCATTTCATATGCCGCAGCAAGACAAGCGACACTTTCAAAAAGCATTGGAGGCTTGGCAGATTATTTAGAGACACCTAACAATATTTTGGCTGTTGAATATTTAAAGGCAATATATAATCAGCGACTGAAAATAGAACCGATAACAATAAAAAGAATCGGAGCAGGGCACGACGAACAAGGCGGCTCTGCTTCGGACATTCGCAGTATGCTTGAAGGCGGAAAACAGATTAAAAAATATG
>JAGPMA010000029.1 GCA_018053145.1 Oscillospiraceae bacterium
CAGAAATGTTTCTATTGGCGAGACTGGTCTAACAGCACAGGTTACCGTTACAACCCGTCTCCGCGGTGCAGACATGACACCGGTTACTCGGGACATCACGCTGCGTAAGCTAATGCTGTTCGATTTAGGTTAAAGGAGCTGGTCATAATTCAAGATAACAGAACGCCAACTCTCTTCCAAAAATTGAAGGACTATTCCGAAACCGGCACCGCTCCGATGCATATGCCTGGGCACAAGCGCAACGCTGAAGGCATCGAGTTTCTGGAAAAGCTTGGAGCAAAATACGACATCACCGAAATTGAAGGCTTTGACGACCTTCATAACCCTCACGGAGTTCTTATGGACGCCATGCGTAAAGCGGCCTTGCTTTGGCAGAGCGATAATTGCTTTTTCCTTGTTAATGGTTCAACCTGCGGCGTTCTTGCTGCGGTCGCTGCCTGCGCCAAGGTAAGCGGAAGCGGCAAGCTGATAATGGCGCGAAACTGCCACAAGTCGGTTTATAATGCCGCGGAGCTGAACGGGCTAACGCCGATTTATATTGTTCCGCCGGCTGTTAATGGCTTTGGATTTTGCGGAAGCATATCGCCCAAAGACATAGAAATCGCCGTTGCGGATAATCCCGGCGCTCCTGTTATCTTAACAAGCCCCACTTACGAAGGAGTGTTAAGCAATATTGCGGAAATCGCCGTGATTTGCCACATGTATGGTTCTCCGCTTATTGTTGACCAGGCACACGGCGCACACCTAAATCTGTCGCCGTATTTTTCGGGAGGCGCAGTGAGCGCTGGGGCAGACATCGTCGTTCAAAGCCTGCACAAGACGCTAACTGGTCTTACTCAGACTGGGCTTTTGCACCTCAGTGGGGGACTGATTTCGACGGAGGACATCGCTCTCGAGCTTGCAATATTCGAAACCAGCAGTCCATCATATCTGCTGATGTCCTCAATTGATGGAACGCGCGAGCTTATCGAGGAGCGGGGGGCGGAGCTTTTCAAGGCTTGGAACAGCCGTCTTGCCCACTTCGATTCGCTAATCTCTCCACTTCAAAACCTTAAAATCCCGGGGCACAGTGATTTGTTTGATTGCCAGAAAAAGGATGATTTTGCTGGTTATTCAAAGCGTGGTATTGAAAGTCGTCCCATCTATGGCTACGATAGGAGCAAAATACTGATTTCCTGCGAAGGAACGGACACCACAGGAATATCGGTTATGGGAGAGCTTCGAAATCGTTTTTCAATCGAATGTGAGATGGCCGCCTGCGGTTATTCCGTTGCAATGACTGGGCTTTTGGACTGCGAAAAGGATATTATTCGGCTGGGGCAAGCGCTTTGCGCGCTCGACATGGAAACCTACAGAACTGCTCCGCGCCTTCCCTTCACAGCGGCAAAAATCCCGTTAAGAAGATGCAGCTTTTCGGAAGCGCGGAGAAGCGAAACAAAGCTAATGTCAGTAAAAGACGTAAGAGGCAGGATTTCCGCCGAATACATCTGGGCTTACCCTCCCGGGATACCGCTCGTTGTTCCCGGTGAGGAATTATCAGAAGAAACCGTTAGAAGCCTTATAATACAACGCGAGGCCGGAGTTTCACTTCAAAGCACCTTTGGTGGAATGCCAAAATCGCTTCGTGTATTGGTTTAACCCAATAGTATTAAATCATTACGGTCTGTGCGGCAACCATTTGTCAATAAAAACCCCTGCACACTTGACAATCGGCTCAATATATTTTAATATGTATAGCAGTAATTCATTAAGGAGTTGTCACCATGAAAAGAATTAAAACGCTCAGCACCCGCAACCTTACAAAAACGCTTAAAACAGGCGGCTGCGGCGAGTGCCAGACTTCTTGCCAGTCCGCATGCAAGACCTCCTGCGGCGTAGCCAATCAGGTCTGTGAGAAGTGCAAATAAACCTTTGACTTCTACCTGCAACAGGTATCAAATGCTGTTCGGTCTGTTTTTGGTCGAACAGCATTTTTCCCTGTTTGCGCATTTATAAAAACATTCGACTTTCGATAATAGAGGTACCTATGATACACCAATATAAATTAAACGGCTTCAATGTTGTGCTGGATGTTTTCAGCGGAGCTGTCCACTCTGTTGACGAGCTGGCTTATGACATAATCGGGCTTTTCGAAACATCGGCGGAGGACGAAATCATCCGTCAAATGCTCAACAAATATTCGGATAACCCCGAAATATCCCGTGAGGAAATTTTGGACTGTATTGCCGATGTTCGTCAGCTTAAGGAAGACGGTCAGCTTTTTACCGAGGATAGCTACGAAAGCCATGCCTGCGATTTTAAAAATAAAAGTCAGGCTGTAAAGGCGCTTTGTTTGCACGTGGCTCACACCTGTAACCTAAGCTGTGAGTATTGCTTTGCCGCACAGGGAAAATACCACGGCGAGCGAGCAGTTATGAGCTTTGAGGTTGGAAAGCAGGCCCTCGATTTTCTTATTGCAAATTCCGGTAATCAAAAGAACCTCGAGGTCGATTTTTTTGGTGGCGAGCCACTTATGAACTGGGACGTTTGCAAGCAGCTTGTAGCCTATGGCCGTTCCCGTGAAGCGGAAACGGGCAAGTGCTTTCGATTTACCCTCACGACCAACGGCCTACTTGTGGATGATGACGTGATCGAGTTTGCAAATCGCGAAATGAATAACGTAGTTTTGAGCCTTGATGGTCGAGAGGAAATCCATGACCGTCTGCGGAAAACTCCAAACGGCAAGGGCAGCTATGAATTGATTGTTCCCAAATTCCAGAAATTTGCCGAAAAGCGTGGGGAAAGGGAATATTATATTCGCGGCACCTTTACTCATAACAACATTGAGTTTACCAAGGATATTTTTCACATGGCGGATTTGGGCTTCACGGCTCTGTCAATGGAACCTGTAGTCTGTGCCCCGGAAGACCCTTATGCACTGACGAGCGAAGACTTGCCCATTTTGTTTGAACAATATGAAATCCTCGCTGAAGAGATGCTCAAGCGCAAAAGCCAAGGGAGAGGCTTCACTTTCTACCACTACATGATAGACCTTGAGGGAGGGCCTTGCATATATAAGCGTATCTCTGGCTGCGGAAGCGGTACAGAATACCTTGCGGTGACACCTTGGGGCGACCTTTATCCCTGCCATCAGTTTGTTGGTGACGAGAAATACATTTTGGGAAATGTATGGGACGGCGTTTCGAATACGGAGCTTCGCGACACCTTCAAATCCTGTAACGCATATGCAAGACCTTCCTGCTCCGATTGCTGGGCAAAGCTTTATTGTAGCGGCGGCTGTGCAGCAAACGCCTATCATGCCACAGGTGATATTACCGGCGTTTACGAATACGGCTGTACACTTTTTAAAAAGCGCATGGAATGCGCAATTATGATGAAAGTCGCTGAATGCGATAATGATTAAAAGAAACCGGCACGTTTGAACGTGTCGGTTTCTTCTTCATATTTTTCAATCAACAATGGTAAACTGCTGTTTGCCTCGTGTTTTGGATTCATAAAGAGCGTCGTCTGCTCGTTTATATACACTTTCAAAGGTGTCCCCTTTAGCGGCAATACAGCAGCCAATTGAACAGGAGATCTTAGGCGCATCAATATTATTGCAGATGTTGCCGGAAAGCATGTTTTCTATAAGCTCTCTAAGTCTGCGTTCTACAATCTCCTTTTCGGCTGTGAGCGTCATATAAACAACAAACTCATCTCCGCCCAAACGCCCCAACACGTCACCAAATCTGAAGGTTGCTCTAAGAATTTCCGCAAAACGAGCTAGTGCCTTGTCCCCGCAGTCGTGCCCAAAATCGTCGTTTATATCCTTAAAATCGTCTAAATCCAATATTGCAAAGACCGAGTGTTCATTCTCATCAAGCTTTGACAGTCGCTCATTTATTACCGTCTCAATCTCGGCGCGATTCCAAAGGCCTGTAAGGCTGTCTGTAGTTGCCTTCTCATGGAGCAGTAGACGCTCATTTTCGCGCTCATCAATATCCTCAACTGTGCCAATGGTTATCGCCTTGCCTTCGCCATTGTTCGTCAGAAGTGTCGCTGTAACGCGATACCACTTATAAACCTCTTTTCCGCAAAAATTGAAAACCCGAACTGTTTTCGAGGTTGTCCCTTCCCCGCGTAATTCTGCAACAGACTGCATATATGCCCCACGATCCGCAGGATGGACAAGATTCGAAAGCTCGGAAAGAGAAATATAGGGCTTTGGCAATTTTATATGTTCGCAGTCACTGATAAGCGAAAGCCTATCAGTACGCCTGTCGTATTGGAATGCCGCTCTAGCAGATTGATTTGTCGCAATGCGAAATTTCTTTTTGAAAAGCTCAATTTGGCTAAGTGTCGTAGCGCCCCTGCGAATGTTTAAAATCACAAGCACCAATATGAGTAAGACAGTAGCTCCTCCAAAAACATGAACGCTAGCTACGGCTGTACGTAATTCATGGTTATCTTGTATATTCGGTGCTGCAAAAATAACGAACCAGTCATTAATTCCGACAGGCTTTGAGTAAGCGGTGTATTGTTTGCCGTCTTTCGTTTCTGAAGCCGTAAACATTTGTTCCTTAAGGCTTCCTGTTTTGTCAATAGTGAATTGTTTTTCGCTAAGCCATTGTTGTTCTGATCTCCGGCATAAGATTAAACTACCGTCAGAGCCGAAAACGCAGAGGTTGCCCTCGTCGCTAAGATTCAAGTTTTCAAGCATATTAAAAAGCGAACTCTGGCTGAAAACTAGCGCAACAACACCCGTTGTCCCATCCTGAGTCATGAAAGGAGAGGCAATCGCAAGTCTCTTTTCGCCATCATCGCACTCAACAAGCTCAGAAACGGAACTTCCTCCCGAGGACCGCGCTTCCCTTGCCGTTTCATAAAAAAGTGAGCCGTATTCCTCATCTCCGTAAATAAGGCTTCCATCCCTTGCATATATAAGGCCTGAATTTGCTTCCGAGCTTTTATTAAGACGTCCAAAAAGCTCTTTAGCGCTTTGCTTATCGGTGCCAACAAACGATAACGTGAGCCCTGCACCGTTAACCACCTCAGTCATTTTACCCAAGCAATCAAGGACATGTTGTTTTCCCATTGTGGCAACATCCGAGAAGTGTTTTTCTTTACACTCCAGCTGGTTTTCCAAATATCGATCCTTAAGAGTGTGTGCGGAAAGAATAAAGGGAACCCAAATCAGTAATACGAGCGCGGGAGCATAAAACAAGGATGCCTTTATTCTGTTACTCTTTGATTTACTCACTTTCAGATTCCTTCCCAACTTCAAGTACCCATTGTTTGGAGTTCGACTGTTTTTAGTACATTACCACAAATTCTGACAGTTTACAAGGTTATCACTCCATAAAATGTACAAGTGTTCCTTTTGATGTGTATTTAAGCACTGTTTTGGGTAATTCTCTTGTTTTTTGCAGTAATTATGTAAGCCTGACTTATATAAATAGGAGACGATTTAATGTTTACGTTTTATACCTTGACGGAACCAAAAAGAAATTGTATCTTTATATAATATGAAACTGTATTTATTAAATCATGATTACCGCTATGCCGCGGAACAAATGCTGCTGACACTGTTTCCCAATGAACGCCCCGAATATCCTAAGGGGAAGCCCGAGGGGGACAGGGCGGAGCTTTGTCTGAGCGAGGGAAATGCCAAATTCACGGCCACGTGCAGACTTGTTATAGATGGCAAAACGCACCAGGGACGGGCATATGCCAACAAAATTCTGATAACGGACGATTTGTCGAAGGCCAAGTACCTTCAGCGGATAGTGAAGCTGTCATTTTACCGAGCTGCGCTTCGCTCAGAAAATTTACGGCCGGTCTGGGGTGCATTAACAGGTATCAGACCGGGAAAGCTCTTGTCAAACCTGTTGGAAGCCGGAATGAGCGACAAAGCCGCCCTTGCCAAATTTATTCGGGATAATGATGTAAGTCCCGAGAGAGCTAAGCTTTGTCTTCACACAGCCCACGCCAGCTTAGCCTGCGCCAAAAGCCTGGAACCAAAGGACGTTTGTCTGTATATCGGAATTCCGTTTTGTCCCACCCGCTGTTCATATTGCAGCTTTGTTAGCCAGTCCGTTCAAAAAAGCATGAAGCTCATTCCAGATTTTCTCGCTGCATTGTATCTCGAAATTGCCGCAACCGGGCAGGTTCTGCGTGAATTAAAGCTCCGCCCTGTGGCTGTCTACATGGGCGGAGGCACGCCGACAACTCTATCGGCCGGGCAGCTTGATGAGCTTTGTTCAAGGCTTGAATCCGCCTTTGATTTTTCGGCGGTTCGCGAATATACAGTCGAGGCAGGCCGCCCCGATACAATTTCGAAGTCAAAGCTTGAAGCACTAAAGCGGCACGGAGTCACGCGTGTTAGCGTAAATCCTCAAACGATGGACGACGGTGTTTTGGTGGCAATCGGCAGGAAGCATACCGCGCAGGATATATTTAACGCGCTGGACATTGTGGCGTCTGTCGGCGGGTTTGAGATTAATATGGATCTCATCGCAGGACTGCCATTGGACACACCAGCGAGCTTTAACCGCACACTGGAGACCGTTTTGGCGCTCGCTCCGGATAATATTACTGTTCACACGCTGGCTCTTAAAAAGGGCTCGGCAATCACGCTGGGCGACACACCGCGCCCAAGCCCCGAGGATGTCGGCAAAATGATAGATTTCGCAAATGCCTCGCTTTTTTCGGCAAAATACGAGCCATACTATCTCTATCGCCAAAAATATATGTCCGGCGGCTTTGAAAACATCGGTTGGCAGCGCGGACACTCGGAGAACATCTATAACATATGTATAATGGAGGAGCTTTGCTCGATAATTTCTGTTGGCGGCGGAGCATCTACAAAGCTTTGCCTGAATGAAGGCCGCATTGAACGCATATATGACCCCAAATATCCCAACGAATATATTGATAACATCGAAAAAATAATTGCAGATAAAAGAAAAATAATCGATTTAATGGCATAATCACAACTATGTATCCATATTTAATCTACTTCTGCCAAAATATATATGATGAGCACCATAATCCTAAATGTAACACGGGAGGCAACCAATGTCATTTTTATTAGATGAAATTAACCAAAGAGCAAAAAACGACCCTGCCGCATTTATCCGCGAGTGCGACGCAGAGTTTGATGCTAAAGTTCGCCACGTGGCTGATATGATAGAGAAAAACCGCGAGAAAAGCCCTGTAGTCCTTATGTCAGGACCTTCAGGAAGCGGAAAAACAACAACTTCGAAAAAAATCGAGGAGGAGCTGTTGCGACGTGGAATCAACACCTATGCGCTGCCTATGGACAATTACTTTCGGACAATTGACGACAATTCGCCAAGAACAGCAACCGGAGAGCTCGACCTTGAATCGCCGAAATGTGTGGATATGAAGCTTTTATCCGAACACTTTGACCTCCTCAGCCACGGTGAAGCAATTGATGTTCCGAAATATGTTTTTGCGGAGCATAAAAGATCCGCTCTCCCTTCCCAGACTATTAAACTGGGAAAAAACGACGTTGTTGTAGCAGAGGGCATACACGCTTTGAACGACGAGCTGACACTTGCCAACCCCGATGCTCTAAAGCTTTATATCAGCGCACGTTCAAATGTGGAGGAAAACGGGCAGGTTTGCTTCAAGGGAACTTGGATGCGCCTTGTACGCCGCATTGTGCGTGATAAGCTCTTTCGGGGAGCGACCCCGGAATACACTTTTTCTCTGTGGGCAAATGTTCGACGAGGCGAAAAAGCCAACATAAGTCCGTTTAAGGATAAGGCGGATTGGAAATTCGACTCGTCCTTCCCCTATGAAGTCTGCGTTATGAAAACAGTAGCGCAGCAGCTTTTTATGAGTATTCCAAAGGGAACGGAGCGGTATGAGGAAATTAAATCTATTGCACCCGCTTTTGACCGCTTTGAATCAATCGACCCGAAGCTGCTGCTTCCGGACTCGCTGCTTACGGAGTTTTTGGGCGGAGGCAAGTACAAATATCATTGAGCACCTAGCGTACGCCTACCGCTCAAAAACCGCACACTCCTGTCTTGCTCATCACATCCCTGACTATAAACACTAAGGCTTAGGAAGGTGAAAATCTTATGTCCACAAAGATAGCTTATTTTTTTTCAAAGCTCGATAAATTCCCCATACCCGGTTTTTTTGAGGAATTGACCGAGACTAACCAAATACTCCAAAAAACAAAAACATACTTAAAGGACACGCTTGTAAACCTTGACATAAAAGAAAACCACGGAGAAATCCGCGGTGACGCTCCGAATTTCCACGGCAACTATTATATCGGCGAGGGCAGCGTTCTCTATAACGACGTTACTATAATCGGACCCGTGTATATTGGGAAGAACTGCGAGATTATGCCCGGCGCAATAATTCGTCCGAACACAATAATCGCAGATGGCTGCAGCGTTGGTCACGGAAGCGAGGTAAAACACTGCGTTATGTTTGGAGGCTCTAAAATCGCATCTCTTGCTTTTGCCGGTGACAGTATTCTGGGTGCGTCCGCGCGTATCGGCAGCGGTGTTATTACCGCAAACCGCAAATTCAATCAAACAAACGCCACTATTAAGGTTGAAGGCGAGCGGATAGATCTTGGAGACAGCTTCTTTGGCTGCGTTCTGGGCGACAGCTCGCGTCTAGGTGCAAACTCTGTTTCACAGCCGGGAACACATATCGGCCCCAACACCTGGGTCTATCCCCTTACAAACGTTCGTGGCTTCATTCCTGCCTGTAAACGGGTTTATCACGAGCAAAAAACTGTTATGGAAGAAAACGAAATTGTGGAGCTAAAACCGTGATTGATATAATTCAAAGCTTTGATGCAAACGCCCTGCTCAATATACAGAATTTCCTTCGAGTTCCCATTTTTAACGATATAATGGTGTTCTTTTCCTTGATTGGAAACTCGGGATTAATTTGGATATCCCTAGGGCTTGTTCTGCTGATACCGAAACAAACAAGGCGCGGTGGGGTTGACCTGCTGATATGCCTTTTGTTGGCCTATATCATCAACGATCTCATCATCAAAGAGCTTGTTGAAAGAGCAAGGCCCTATGAAACTATCGAGGGCCTGAATATTTTGGTAAAACCTCTTTCGTCCTTTTCTTTTCCTTCTGGACACGCGAATTCCAGCTTTGCGGCTGCTCTTTCGTTGACGCTAGCTTTCTCAAAAAGAGGCGCTTGGGCGTATCTTCCTGCCGCTTTGATTGCGTTTTCTCGCTGTTATGTCGGAGTTCATTATCCGAGCGACGTTTTAGCAGGAATGCTTGTCGGAACGCTTGTCGCCTTAGTAGGCTACAAAATTCTGCATAGATACATCAAGACCGATTTTATTAAGAAACCAAAACCCGAGTAAAAAACTGCCGCAGTTCATAATGATGAGCTGCGGCTTTGTTGTTTGCTATCTTTGAAGTGTCTGCTTGCTAAAAACACACTATTATGCTATAATCTTATGATGCGAGCAAAAATATTTGTACTCATTTAACATATTGTTTTTGAACTTTTGTATATCGTGCTACTCAGAAACAATTCGTCTGCTACTGTCAAAGCATATGACCACGCAGTGTACAATTATAATTCGATCAAATGGCTTTTTAACATTAAGGGATAGGAGGTAATGCCAATGGAAAACGGTTTCGGAGCTCATCAGACGCAGGATCAAGAGCAGGTACAAATGCTGTCTCCCCGCATGATGCAATCACTGCGCGTTCTGCAGATGCCGTCTACCGAGCTTTACGACTATCTGATGAAGGAGCTTGAGGAAAACCCAGTTATTACCTTTGACAGCATAGATTACGCCGAAAAATGCCGACGCAACTCTCACTATGTTTCAGGTACTAATGACGAATCCGCACTAATGGAAGTAATTGCTGATGACAACAGCTCTCCGATGGTCTCTCTCCGCATCCAATTTGCGATGCTCAAGCCTTCTCCGGAAATTGAACACATCGGTTATGCTTTAATTTACCTACTAGACGAAAACGGATATCTATACTATGACGATGTTGAACGTCTTGCTCAGGCCTCGAACATCTCACTTGACAATTTGAAAACCGCAATTGACCTTTTACAGTCGCTTGAACCGGCAGGAGTCGGGGCCTTCAATCCCAGAGAGTGCATTTTACTTCAGCTTGAGCGGAAAGGTCTTAAGGACAGCGACGCATGGAAGGTGGCTCAGAATCATCTAGAACTGTTGGGCAAAAACCAACTGCCACAGATTGCCAAAAAATCAGGAATCCCTCTTCATCGTGTCGTTAATGCCCAACAGCTCATCAGAACCCTTAATCCCAAGCCCTTGATGATGGAAACAACGCACCGAAGCAGTGAATATGTCGCGCCCGATATCCGAATATTCAAAAAAGAAAAATCCTTTGTAGTTGAACTCAACCAACTTAGCGCAGACAGCATAATAATCGACGATACGTATTCGAAAATTTATAAAGAAACGGATAACGAGACCGTCCGCACCTTTTTAGGTGACAACATGAGAAAAGCTCAATGGCTGAGGGACAGCATACGTCAGCGCTGCGAAACCCTAATGGCCTGCGCAACGCAGCTGCTCAAATGCCAGAAAGCGTTTTTTGAATACGGGCCTGAGTATCTTCTTCCATATAGCCGAAAGGAGATGTCGGAGCATCTGGGACGAAGCGAATCCACAATAAGCCGTGCACTTAAGGATAAATATGTTGAGTGTGACTGGGGAATGCTCCCCACAGAATATTTCTTCCCAAAGCCTTCTGTCGATGCTCATCCGATGATGACAAAAAGCACCATTGAAAACAGCATCCAGATGATTATTTTGGATGAAGACAGACAATCCCCCAAGAGCGACGAGACAATTGTAGAGAACTTGAAAACCATGGGCATATTCGTTAGCCGTCGAACTGTGGCAAAATATCGCGACGAACTTGGCATCCCCGCCTCTTCCAGACGCCGAGTCTACTCGTAAGGTGCCTTTGAAATGAATAATACAACAAGGGATGCCTTTCATAGTGGCATCCCTTGTTGTATTGAGATATAACCCAGCCGTATCCCGTCGCTTCTTCCATCTTAAGCTCGCGATAGCGCCGATTCAGCTCTCATCGCCTTAATCATATCGCAGTCACAGCCGCCTGCGATATCTTTAGTAATGCGGTGTTCCATAATAACCGTGTTTCTCCATATCCCAAAGCGATCCTTTGCGATACGTTCATGGTATCCGACCTTTCGAAAACCGCATTTTTCGTGCAGAGCAATGCTTGCCGTGTTTGTTTCAAGTATTCCAGCTTGAATTGTCCAGAAGCCAGCATTTTCGGACTCTTCTATAAGCTTATTTAAAAGCAATTTTCCAACACCTTTTCCGCGGTGGTTTGCGTCGATATATATACTTAGCGCCGCAACCCCCTTGTAGCATTCACGGCTTGAATATGGCGTAAGCGCAACCCATCCTACAACTTCGCAGTCTGCTTCGGCAACGAGGCGGCACTGCTCTATATGCGACTTGTCCCACTCATCAAAAGACGGGCAGGAGGTGTGAAAGGTGGCGTTATTTGTTTGAATACCCTGATAAAATATATCAACGACCTCGCCCCAGTCCTCTGTTTCCATCTGACGAATAGAATATTCCATTGTAATTCCTCCTCAATCGGAATAGTTCCTTTGCAGTCATTATAACAGACTAAGTCGAAAAATAAATGGCAAATTATGTCGTAGGAACACAAAGTTTTCATTTTTTTGCTACAGCACTTTGTCAGCCGGCGACAAAATATTAGCTTTGTCAGCCGCTTTTTGCTTGTTCTTGAATTGTTCATTTTTATTATGTATAATACCAAGCTGTGGCTATCGGGATTTTGTTTAAGCATAATAAACTGTCAAATGATTCATGCACTATATTATAAAAATAAACGCTTTGTCGGAAACAATATAAACAAATCATGTATTAAGGAAACTATTAAATATGCAGGAGAGCAAAACTTCGTCTGGCAGCAATCATAAGGCCGCCTCCGATTTCGCGTCTTCGGACGAAACCAACAAGAAAAAGAATAAGCGAGGCAAGTACCTTTTGAGCGGTGCTTTTCTTGTTGTTCTTATTGCTCTTACCTTCTATGTCATTTTTAAGGATACTTCAATTAAAGAAATTTGGGGCTTACTTAAAAATGTCAGAATGTCCTTTGTGTATGCTGGAATACTCGCTATGCTCGGCTTCATCCTTTTTCAAGGGCTTGTTATCGGCTTGTCAGCGCAATGCTTAAAAACTAGGCTTACGCCATGGCAAATGCTTCAATATTCCTTTGTCAGCTTTTTTTACAGTGGTATCACGCCCTCCTCAGTGGGTGGTCAGCCCATGCAATTTTATTATATGTGTCGTGATAGGATAAGCCCCTCCAAGGCGACTCTAGTCCTGTTTGTCACAAATATGACCTATCAGATTGTCATACTCGTGCTGGGATTGATAATGTTTTTTGCAAAACTGAAATTCATTTTAAGCGTAAACAGCGCGATAGTGATACTATTCTTTTTAGGCTTAAGCGTCAATCTCGCCATTCTGCTTATCCTAATAGGCGTCATGTTTTCGGAAAACTTGCTTAAACGGATATTGAATTCTATCATAGTCTTTTTAAGCAAAATTAAAATTATTAAGAAACCGGAAAAAGCTCGGCAGAGTATCGAATCTTATCTCGAGGAATACAAAAGCGGAATTGCATTAATCAAGGCAAACGGAAAGCGCTTTTTCTTCATACTTCTGTCAACAATAGCGCACTTTGTGCTGTACCACATGGTTCCATATTTTGTTTACAGAGCATTTGGCTTTTCTGCGTTGTCCATATTCGATTTTATTGCAATCAGCTCCGTTATGTACATTGCTGTTGCTCTGTTCCCTCTTCCCGGAGCAGTCGGAGCCGCGGAGAGCGGCTTTGTTGTGCTCTTCGGCCCTTTGTTTGGGAGCTCAATTTTAGCAGCTATGCTTCTTTCCCGCTTTATTAATTTCTATACAATGATGATTTTAAGCGGCGCATTTTCGGCCTATTCACATCTTCGCAAGCCATATAATCTAATAATTAATGATAGAAACGAATAAATAAACCCCCCTTTAGTTTTTTACTTAAGGGGGGTTTATAATATAGAAATTTATGGAATAAATATTGAATAGTCAGTTGCCTTTCTGTTTATAAAATAGCCGAAGCTATTGCGGTAGGCGCTAATCAAAGTCAGGGAGAATATTATGAAGTTTAAAAGAACACTCAGCCTTATTATTTCAGCCGTTATGCTGCTTTCACTCGTTCCGTTTTTTTGCGCCTCGGCGCAAACCTCGTCAGTTAGCAAAATACCCTCAATGATTGCTGCACGTGCGGAGAGCCTTCAAGAGGATATTCTCTGGGCGAAAGGAAACGATTACTACGCATATAACACATACAAAGGTGCCAAGCTATCTACGTGGGCGCAGAAATATGCCAACATGGCCGCCCTTTTATCACTTATGCCAGACGAAGTTTCCGATTATTTTGCAGAACCCATTACAAGGCGTGACTTCGCGATATTGACTGCAAAATACCTCGGGACAATCATCGGCGCTTCAGATGATGAGCTTATTAGTCAATTTGGAAGTAAGTCTTTTTCTGACTGTGACAGCAATGCGGTAAAAATATGCGCTGCGATGGGCATCATCACAGGTTACACAGATGGAACCTTTAAACCGAATAGCAGCATAACCCGTCAAGAAGCAGCTACCATGCTGTCGCGAATAGCAATGCTTACCGGCTGCTATGCCAATTCATATAACGGCGAGTTCAGCGACGATAACGATTTATGGGGCGAAAACTATATCGGGAACACATCAAAGCTCAAGGATCCCTACATGAGCGCAGCAGTAATGAACGGCGTGGGAAGCGGAATGTTTTCGCCTGACGAATATTATACTCGTGAGCAGGCAATTGTAACCATTGTGCGTCTTTTTGGTGCTACAACCGCGTGTCACACAGGCTACAATGGAACGCAGCCCTCTGCTTTTTCGCTTCCTCAGGGTACTTATATTCGCACCGATACAAAAAGCCGCCTGACAATTAACTATTCGAATGGTAAGGTTCTCTATTCCTTAATTTCGAGTGACAAGGGCACTCTTAAAGGTACAAGCGAAACCGGAACCATAAGCTACGATAAATATACAAAATGCCTAAAGGGCTCGGAGAGCGAGCTGTTCTTCACGCTGCAGTCCGATTTCTCAATCGCCGTAAAGACCGACTGGCTTGATGAAATGTATTCTGACTATAACGTCTTTGACGGCGTTTACGGAAAAAACAGCAGCTCCTCTAATCCGACTCCGACACCTACACCGACTCCCACACCGTCGGTGTCACCCGACACTGGAGACTCCGGTAAAAAATTGCCCGGCGACGATGACCCAATTCTCACCTTGGGAGACACTATGCTGACCAAGCCGATTGATTTCATCCGTGAAAACTTCGGCCCTATAGCCAAGCCTGTTAATGCGGATAAAGCGACACAGATTCTAACCGCCATTAAGAACGGAAAAATGCGTTTCTATACAGGCTTTGGAGAAAATGGTACTTTGACAGCGTCATATAAATACTGGGGAACTCGCGCTCAGCTTAATAAATATGCAAGCCTTATGCTAAATAACGCCAATATCACAGCTACCGATGTCAAGATTAATGCTATAGCCGACTATTTCGCAAAGGGCGGAGAAATCGGCACGAAGGTTGCGGCTACCTGCGGCAAACCGATGATTGGAAAGGGAACTCTTTCTTTCAGCAACCAGGAATCTACTCCTGTAACTCTTGCAAATAGCGGCATTGCGGCATATATCAAGAATATGCCCTGCAAATACACTCTTGACAGCACCATGACTCTATCAGCGCTTTCTGATAAGACAACAGTTCCCGGAAGTTATATGATGATAGATCCGGAAAACCGCTTGATTATTTGCTATGACTATTCTTGCAGCGCGGATGGCGTTGATTGGTTAGCCAATTGCTGGATGTTTGATGTGGATGCCAATTCAAAAGGCAATCTCGTTCTCACCGGTGTTTCCGGACAGAGCTTATCCACCGGGGTTCGCACCTTCTATAAGGCGAACTACACCGTGGAAGTAGTAAACAATTAACACATAAACCGACAAAAAGAACCCGTTAATCAAACGGGTTCTTTTTGTCTGGGGTTTCTCTTAAGCTTTGGCAGCGGCTTGCTTTGTCTCTTTTTCTTTTTTGTCCGCAAAGAACAATTCCTCAGTTGCAAGAGCTATTTTAGTTACGGAAAATTCGCAGTCATACGGATATATGTAATAGGTGTCGGTCAATGTGTTTAGGTCGATGCAATCACCATGCTTTTTTAAATAGTTATATTCGATATGGCAGGAGTAAAGCGAGGGCACGGTTTTTTCCACTCGATATGGAGTTCCTCCGTATTTGCCCTCAAGCACAAAGCCGGTCATGTCGTGAGTAAGCGTTCCTTTTCCGAGCCTTATGTAGCCTTTCGAGTTGGGCAAGGAGCACACCTTAACAGGAGAACTGAAAAAGTAGTTTCCGCTTTCGATTTCGGCACGCACATTCTCGCGCTCCCATTCATACCAGTCCGGAATGTGGGAAAATTCTGTTTTTCCGGTTAAGGCATGAAGCTCGCCCAGCTCCGACATCTCCCATTCCTTGCCGCAGCTTTTACACTTGAGCTTTTTACCGGAGGAATCCATTTTGTATTCTGTTCCGCAGTTCGGGCACTGGTAAAGCACTCTGTGCAGTCCGCTTGCCCTAAACGGATACTTAACCTTAATACCCTTCTCTTTTTGCCACGCGAAATCATCATAGACAAATTTCTCTTTAATTCGGCGATTGATTTCCTCAACAGAAAGATCTTTTATTTCGTCTGCCGTAATGATCTGTGTAAGCTCAGCTTCCGTACCCTTGACGCCGCGGTCTGCGGTATTCCAAAATGGCGAATTTACGTGGTGCCCATGGCAGATTAGCGTCACAACCGGAACTTTTAATAGTTTAGCTAGCTTGCCGAGCGAATCTGGTAAAATCGCATTAGTTCCGCATAATGAATAACGTGCTTCGGGATATATGACTGCCACATCTCCGTTATCCGCAACTCTTTTCAGTTGGCGGATTAGGGTGACATCGTTTGTAAACTTGCGCTTGCAGATGCAGCCGACCTTGCGCATAAGCCATTCGCGCCCGATAAACCCATCTATTGCAACCACATAGTTTGCACGAGTGGGGAATATCGCGGCAGTGGCAACCTTGAAGTCTAAAAAGGCATTATGGTTGCAAAGCAAAATATAGGGCGGTTTGAGCTCCTCCATATTTGTTCTGATTATTTTAGTCTTGTGTCCCCAAACTGCGGGGAAGCTGATGGCCCAAGTAAGTGGGCGAAGATAGTTCTTTTGTCTTTCGGCAGGTTGCGACATGTTGAATCGTGATATATAGTCTATGTCCAATTGTAACGTTTCCTTCCGTTTATATAGTTAATTCATTACTTGCGGCCATTAGGATAATGATTCGTTTAGCCTCTGAGTACGCCCTTTCGCATTTAGTATGATTATGGAAATGAAAATCAGGAGCATACCCACCGCGCTTACTATTGTAAGCTTTTCGTGAAAAAGCAAAAGCCCCGTAAGGGTTGCGACAAATGGCTCGGAAAAAGCCAAAACAGAGGCTTTTCCAGGTTGTGTGAACTTTAGTCCCTGAGTATATAGAAGATAGGGCAAAAGGGTGGAGATAAGGGTAATCCCGATAATGCTTGAAAGGGCAGCTCTATTTTCTAGCAAGACAAACAATTCTCTTTTGAAGCAAAAGGGGAGCAAAGCTAAAGTGGCAATCAAAAAAGTATATGCCGAGGCCGTAACGGTGTCATATTTTTTAAGGGCGAGCGTTCCGAAAATGGAATAGAGTGCATACCCAAAGCCGGCGCCGATGCCTGTTAGTATTCCTGTCAGCGATACTATGCCTAGAGTGGTTCCGTTTAATACCGACTCCAATAGTCCCGTTGTGCAAATACACCCCAGAAAAGCGAGGATAAGCGCGGTTATTTTTGTTTTGCCAATTTTTTCTCGGAATAGTATTGCGGACATTATTATAACAAAGCAGGGAGCAGTATAAAGCAGAACCGCCGCAAGTGAAAGCGTTGTATATTGAATCGTTGTAAAATACAAGGTTGAAAACAGTGTTAGGCTAAGAATACCTGTTCCAACAAACATCCATAAATCTCTGATACGCACTTTCATTTTTTCGCGGTCGAAAATCAGAATATAAAGCCAAATTAGCACCGCCGAAATTCCGAAACGGAGAAACACTATATGAACAGGAGAAAAGCCTGACGCCAAGAGGTTCTTTGAGAAAATTCCAATAATCCCCCAGCACGCCCCTGCCAATATAATAAACATCGTCGATAAGCGCTTTATGCGCTGTTTAGATATCATCATATCAAATTCCAATCGGTTCTATTGATATAATAATACGACACTGCGGACGAAAACACAATATAAAATGCTGAACAACCTTCATCTCTGTAAACGGCCATAAGCCACGTTCTTTAATTTCACTAAGAAGTTTTGCGCTTATAACAGAACGCAAAACAAGCGGGCGATTTTCTTTCGCCCGCTTGCCATATACAAAATTATAATATTAGTAGTTTTCGGCTTTAATTTCGAAATACGCACGGGGATGGCTGCAAACCGGGCAAATCTCCGGAGCCTCAACGCCGTACTCAAGGTGACCGCAGTTGCGGCAATACCAAACTTTGATGTTGTCGCGCTTGAAAACCTCGCTGTTTGAAATATTCTCAGCAAGTTTTACATAGCGCTCCTCGTGAGACTTTTCGATTTTTGCGACAGCCGCGAACTGGTCCGCCAGTGCAATGAAGCCCTCTTCACGAGCGGTCTCCGACATTTCTTTATACATGTCGGTCCATTCTGAATGCTCGCCCTCAGCCGCAGCGACGAGGTTTTCGGCGGTTTTGCCGAGCTCGCCAAGAGCCTTGAACCAAAGCTTCGCGTGTTCTTTTTCGTTTCCTGCGGTTTCTTCAAAAATTGCCGCTATTTGTTCATATCCTTCTTTACGCGCCTGTCCTGCAAAATAGGTATACTTGTTGCGAGCCTGGCTTTCACCTGCAAATGCTTTCCAAAGATTGGCCTCTGTTTTGCTTCCTTTTAGTTCCATGATTTTACCTCCTAATAAATTTGATTCACTTGTTTCCTGCGCAACGAGTGCAGGTTCCGTAAAAAAACAGTTCGTGCTGATTAATGGAGTGTCCGGATGTGAGCTCTGCCTTTTCGTCCAAAGATGAGTCGTAGCTAATGCCCATTAAGTCGTAAACACAACCGCAAACACAACACAAAAAATGTGCGTGGGGGCTGGTATTTGCATCAAAGCGTTCGACTGGGAAGGGCAAACGCAAAAGCTTCCCCTCGTCGACAAGTTGATTTAGGTTACGATAAACTGTGCCCAAGCTCAGTGCTGGATTTTCCGGTTTAAGCTGAAAGTATAGTGCTTCTGCAGTCGGATGCTCGGTTGTATTCATTACGGCTTCAAAAATTAGCTCGCGCTGCTTTGAATATCGCTTTATAGCCATATGAGCCTCCATTACAATAACAGTAATCATTACTGATTTAAGTATAGCACTAGTTTTGATTTTTGCAAGTCTTATTTAAAAAAATATTGATTTACAATGCCAATCAAGCTTCTAACCTTTAAGCACCTGTGCAAGTAGTTTTTTTATAAAGGTATATATCAAAGGATATCTCCGTTTCTAGCATATCGAGGCTTAAAAGCCGCTTAAAACCCTCCTGCGGAGTTTTCCAGAAGTACGGTGTCATGGTAAAAAGGTCAGCGAGTGTATGCTTATCGCTAAGCACAATTCTCTCCTTAATTTCAATAGATTTTACTTGCTCAAAGCCCTCATATTCGGCGTAAAGCCTTTCGTTTTCATAAGGGCTGTCGTAAACGGTACATTTCAGCTCCCATAGATGCCGCGGGGACGGAACAACATAAATAAAGTATCCATCCGTTTTCAAGACTCGCTGGAACTCTGAAACGCAAAGGGGAGAAAAGCAATTAATGAGAAAATCAACACTGCCGTCCGCCAAAGGCAGGTGATAAGCTGAGGCAACGGCAAATTCGGCATTTTTAACTCTCTTTGCGGCTAGCCTTACCGCTTCCTTTGAGATGTCGATACCCACGGCAAATGGTATTTTTCCGGCACCCATCAAGGCTTTTGTAATTCCCTCAGAATAATAGCCCTCTCCGCAGCCGGAATCCAAAACTATCGGCTGTTCCGCGGAAAGCTCCAGCAGCAAGCCTATAAGGGCGCTTAGCAGCGGTTCATAAAAACCCGCAGAGAGAAAACGATTCCTCGCCCGTACCATATTTTTGTCGTCGCCCGGAAGCTTTGAGTGTTTTTTGTTTGCTGGGAGAAGATGAACATACCCCTCGGACGAAATATCAAAGCTGTGTCCCGAGGGACAGATATAGCTTTTATCGCTTTTTTCAAGCTTTCCGCCGCAAAGCGGACATATAAAAAGGCTCATTTTTTACCTCTAACTCATTTTACAAATGCTGAAAAAGTCGTCCCTGCCAGGTGTCTTTCTCCGCCATCAGCTTGTCTATCGTTCCAAGAACACGAATTTTATCGCGGCTCCAGACCGGAGCTATAAGCGTGGTTCGATCTCCGTCGCCTGTCAAGCGTTCAATGGTTGTTTCGCTCGGTAAAACCTCAAGCTGCCGGACAACCGTTTGAGTGTAATCTGCAAGGCTCATTGGCGAATAATCGCCGCGCTCATACAGTTCACAGAGCTTTGTTCCTGATATCACGTGTAGAAGGTGGATTTTAATCCCGTCGGGTTCGAGCGTCCCCAAGACTCGTGCGGTTTCTACCATCATGTCAGTCGTTTCGCGCGGTAGTCCGTTTATAATATGAACCGTCACGCGAATTCCGCGCGTTTTTAGGGATGAATAACCTTCTGTGAATTCCAAAAAGGTGTGGCCTCGGTTGATTATCTCTGCCGTTTCGTCTAAGCTTGTCTGAAGTCCAAGCTCAACTGTAAGCCGCGTTCGGCTGTTTATATCACTTAAATATTCCAGTACATCTGAGGAAAGGCAGTCAGCGCGTGTCGCGATTGAAAGTCCGCAAACCCCCTCATGTTCAAGCGCTGTTTCAAACAGCTTGCGCAGCTTTATGACAGGCGCATAGGTGTTCGAATGAGCTTGAAAATAGGCAATCGCCTCAGCCTCAGGGTGCTTTTTACGTATGCGGCAAAGCTCGTCCGAAAGCTGTTTGTCAATGCGCACCTCGGGAGATGTGGTAAAATAGCCGCTTCCTCCATCGCAGAAGATGCACCCGCCTCGGCTCTTTGTCCCGTCAATGTTGGGGCAAGTAAATCCAGCGTCAATTACCGCCTTATACGTTTTCATCCCCTGTAAACTATTCTCATAAGCAAGGGTTTTATAGCGCTTATTATCGTTTGAATACGGAAAAGGATTCATATGCGCCTCTCTGGTTTACACCTTATTATTCCAAGCTTATTATACATTGGAGCCCCCAAAGAATCAACCGCCGTAAACAAATGTTCTTACGGCGGTTTATTTTCTTATCCGCAAACTAAGGTGTCACTATTATCACTGCAGGGATCACTGCAGACTTTTAAATAGCTGTTTGTTGCCAATAACCTCTCTACATTGCAAGAATTTGCTCTGTCTAAAATAGAGCTCCCCTTCTTGTATCAACATTGAACTAATTGCTATCTAAAGCTGCTTACCTGTTTGATAACCGCCTTTGACTTTAAGTCTAACTATGGGTATATTGCATGTGACAACATTGACAGGGATTTTCTGGTATGGTATTATTGTTGTAAATTCAATACTCATTTCGAGTGTCCGCTTGGGCGTATGGCCCTTGGGGAAGAATAGGGAACCGTGTGAGAACCACGGACGGTACCGCCGCTGTATGCGCTGGCAGCCGCGTTCGTTGACGAAAGTCAGTCATTGGGGAAACCTGAGAAGGCAGAACGTGTGCGTGGAATTTATTCCGTAGGCGCGAGTCAGAAGACCTGCTATGAAATGTACCTGTTAGTTTTGCCGTTAATTTCGGCAGGACTTGGAGATTCTTACCAAATTGCCGCCGTGTATGGCTAATCTGGCCAAGTGTTTCTTAGGGGGAGCGCCGATATTTAAACGGTGGCTCCTTTATTTTGATGTGCAGAAAAATCGGCTGCAACGACTTTTTGTCGTTGCAGCTTTTTTGTTTTTAATGCAAAGAAATTGGAGGAAAAGAAAATGAAGACAAAATTATTGTCACTCTTGTTGGCGCTGGTTCTGATTATCGGTCTGTTCCCTGTGGCGGTTTGGGCGGATGCTGGCGTCAGTGAAATCAGCTCTGTCGGAGAATTTAAATCCATGAATGCGACGGGAAATTACAAACTGACGGCGGATATTACTGTCACGGAGCCTTATGGAGGCTATGACAAGCAATTCACTGGAATCTTTGATGGCGATGGGCATACGGTGACACTGAGTATCTCAGGGTCAGATACGTATCAAGGTCTTTTCGGTTATATTGGCATATCAGGTATCGTTAAGAATGTCAAGGTAATAGGCTCCGTCAGCAATACCTCGAATATGACCGGTGGTATCGCTGGATATAGCAAAGGAACCATTGAAAACTGCAGCAATAATGCGTCAATTACAGGAATGCAGTATACCGGTGGCATCGTGGGACAGGACCTTGGAGCGTCCGGCAATAAAACAAGCATAATCGGATCTGCGAATAGCGGCTCCGTTTCCGGAACGAAATATGTTGGCGGCATCGCAGGAAAGAATGCATACGGAAGTATTGTAAACACTTATAACACCGGGACAGTGAGCGCCTCTACTGCCACAGCAGCCCGAGTGGGCGGAATTGTGGGGGATGCTTCTTCTGGAACGGGGTGCGAGATTAAGTCCTCCTACAGCACGGGGAACGTCACTTTCACAGGGACTGGAAGTCCTACCCAATACGGAGCATTGATTGGGTTTTTGGACACGAATTACTCGTTGTCCAACTGCTATTATGAATCAACTGCTTACAACGTGGCGGTCGGCTTCAACGTGCCAAAAAATGGCGTGTTTCCTATAGCAACGAAAACTGCACTGTTGTCGGAGCTTAATTTGGCAACTACCAATGTGTGGGCCGCAGACAAAAATAACATCAACAACGGCTACCCAATTCTCGCTTGGCAGGCTAAAACAGAGACCGTGAAAGTTCCCGTCGTTAGTGTTTCCATTGACGGAACAGCCCGCTCAGGAAAAAACCTTACAGCTCAGGCAAAGGGCGCAGGAGACGCCTCTGCTACGGGCGTTAAATTTCAGTGGCAGATAGCTGACAGCGCCGCTGGAGCCTTCACAGATGTTTACGGTGCTACAGGGCAGGGCTTTGCACTTGCGGATGAGCATAGAGGTAAATTCTTACGCGTTTCTACCGCTGGTGATGAAAACTCTTCTGCCGTTTCAGCCGCTGTCGGGCCCGTGCTGATGTCCGAAACTGACGCTGTGGCGGCAGACAAGGCCTCGCTTAGCGGTATCCCGTCCGTTGCGCGGTTGAACACAGCACTGACGCTGCCCGCAAGCGGCACAAGCGGTTCTACAATCATGTGGAGCAGTAATAACGCCGATATTATAAAAAATAACGGCTCGGTAACGCTGCCGGAAACGGATAATGCGACGGTGACGTTAACCGCCACAATTTCCTGCGGCGGCGCATCGGATACAAAAACGTTCAGCATCCTTGTTTACTCGCAAAAAGCGGTGGAAGAAGAATCGGGAAACGCTTCGGTATATCTTGAAAACGCCGTTGCATCACTGCAGTGGTATAAGCTGAACCCTGTTTACGGAATCGATACGAATGTGTGTACCGTCCTTAAAACGGCTTTAGTCAAAAACGGCTATGGCAACCTTTCAGTAAACATTAAGAGTGCAACAAACCTTGACGACACCGCGTCGATTGAGAACAACGGCAATATCATATATTTTTATACTGATCCCGTTGACAACAATTCGAACAATCCTAAGCAAGTCAAAGTACTCTTTACTTTGACTAAGGATGGCACTTCCCTTGATTATGAGAAGAATGTGGTAATCAACTGGAACGCTGATAAAGTAAACGAATATCTGGAGCAAGAGATTATTTCTGAACTGAATATTCCTCAAATCGTTGCAGATGACTTTGACTTACCAAGATACATAACAGGAAGCAACGGCCGTAAGGCATGGGTAGAGCTGTCATACTCCGTATCAGACGAGAGTGCCATGACAGTCAGCAAGGAAAAACAGACGGGGGGATCGGATGCGTTTTACAACCCCTATGTGGCTAAAGTAAAGCCAATTGCCGCTGACAAAACGATTACACTGACCGTAATCGCAAGCTTTAACCGCAGTGCGATTCCTATAATTTTGAAAAAGACCTATCAAATTACCGTCAAGTCTGATCCGGAAACTTTAGCGGCACTTAAGAAGGACCTGTCCGCCAAGCTGGAAAGTGGCTTTGCGGCCAAGGGACTGACGGACTATGTGACAAAAAATAAGCTCGCGGAAACCGGCGGTGTTTACACTGCTTTAAACGACATAAAGCTTCCAACCACCAAGGACTTCGGAGTTGACGGAAAGTACTATCCCATTACGCTTAAAAGCAGCGACACGGACGTACTTGTTACGCCTGATGTAAATAATGCCGCTCGGGTGTATGTATATCGTCCCTTGCCCGGCAAAACAGCAAAGACGGCGATCCTGACTGTTTCATTGACCGACAAAGCTACAGGGATATCTGCCTCGAAAGAGTTCGAGATTTCTGTTTCGCCGCTAACTCAGGGAGAAATCGATGCAGAAATCGCCCTTATGGATCTTGCTAAAGCGCACTATTTCGATGGAATTAAAAACGGGAACGCCATTGCAGACAGTGTTACCACCGACCTCCATGCTTTTCAGGAGGTATACCTCAAGGACGGCTCAATAACATGGGTGTATGATTCTAAGGAACTTGTAAATCACGGCATTGTTCCCGTCGCTATTGACGGATGGGACACTCTTGAACAGTGGCGCACTTTCCGCTCAAGCAACGCTGCGGTCATTAGCCATGAGAATCTGCTTGTTACACGCCAGACGGAAAGCAAGGCAGTGACTGTAACAAGCTATCTTTCCAGCGAGGTGTACGGCAAGTATGCGGAGAAATATCCTGAAAATGCAAACTTCCGAAAGCTCTATTACCAGCCTGTCACCGCAAGCCTGATTGTAAGGGGTACAAATCCAATAAGCACGGAGCCGGTGGCGGAGAAACTGAACGTTTCCTTCACACTGCAAAGCGCTGACAGCACATGGATTTCCAGAACTAACGTTTCGGGGCTTCAAGAAGGCTCTACAGTTTTCGATGTGTTTACCCAAGCGTTACGGGCCAATGGCTATGGCTTTTCATCCAGAGGCAGCTACGTTTATGTGATAACA
Organism: Oscillospiraceae bacterium; assembly: GCA_018053145.1. GTDB lineage: Bacteria > Bacillota > Clostridia > Oscillospirales > Oscillospiraceae > UBA2658. The sequence continues at coordinate 24,462 of JAGPMA010000029.1, forward strand.
AATCCCGACGGAACAAGCCTTGAAGAGCTTGATGCGGGCGAGAACTCCGGCTGGATGTACAAGGTTAACGGTGTAACCCCCAGCTCCTACATGTCGGCTTGTCCTTTAAAACACGGCGATAACATCGTGGTGTTCTTCACTAAGGATTACACGCAGGACGTCATATGGAGCGATCCCGGTACGGCGGAATCGGGAGGTAACGTTGCACCGTCGGTGACGGCTCAGAACGGTAAGGCTGAAGCGGCTGTAGATTCAAAATCAATAACAAGCGCCCTCTCACAAAACAACGGTAGGGTCGTTATAGCTCCCAAAATAACGGGTTCGGCGGAATCGGTGTCCGTTTCAATTCCTGCCACATCCGTTAAGGAAATTGCGGGAAACGCCTCAGGTACGCTCAGCGTTCAGAGCGACTGCGGAAGCGTGAGCCTTCCAAACGGCACTCTTAATTCCGTTTCCGAGCAGGCTGGTGATTCTGATATAAAGATGACGATTGAAGCAAAGTCCGCGAAGGACGTTGACCTGCCCGCGGCTGACCTTGAAAACGCTGCAATAGTGGAAATTAGCATTAGCTCAGGCGGTAAGAATATAACGACTTTCGGCGGCGGAAGCCTCGCTGTCTCTATCCCTGTGACGGGTTCTTACAAGACCGGAGACAGTTACAAAGTAATAGTAATCAGCTCTGACGGAACGGTCGAAACGCTCGTAGGAAACGTCGTTAACAATAACGGCAAAGCTTCTGTAGCGGTCACAGTAAAGCATCTATCAACTTTTGTTGTCACGAAAACGCCAATAGTCGTTTTCGATGACGTAAGTACGAATGCGTGGTACTATGACGCGGTGGAGTACGCCGCGCGCAACGGCATAATGAAAGGAGTTGCTGAAACCGCCTTCGCCCCGAACGACGAAGTGTCCCGTGCCATGCTCGTTACGGTTCTGTACCGTCTTGAAGGAAACCCGGCAGTTACGGATAAAAGTGCCTTTACGGATATTGAAAACGGGCAGTGGTATACCGATCCAGTTATTTGGGCCTCAAAAAATCGCATTGTGGAGGGATACGGCGACGGAGATTTCGGAGTCAATGATATCGTAACCCGCGAACAACTGGCGACTGTACTTTACCGTTACTCAATATACAAGGGTTTGGACATAACGAAAACAACGAGCCTCGAAAAATATATTGATGCTGGTACCATCGGGGACTTTGCACAGAGCGGAATAACTTGGGCAAATGCGGAAGGTCTTATTACAGGTGCATCTGCAAATATGCTTGACCCCAAGGGCAAGGTTACCAGAGCGCAGGCGGCAACAGTATTAATGCGCTATTGTGAAAACATAAAAAAATGAGTTTTCTTATGGTCTGCGACGAATACCGCCGCAGACCGAGTGGAAGGGAGCGACCAACGCATGAAGTCAGATGATACCGCAAATAATTATTCACATTTTACCAATAAGAACTGTGAGTTTTTTCCATGTCACAAAACAGATAACAACGACAGCTTTAATTGCCTGTTTTGCTACTGCCCGCTTTATGCGTTGGGTGACCAATGCGGAGGGAGCTTTTCTCATACGCCGGAGGGAATTAAAGATTGCAGTAACTGCGTGATTCCGCACACAAAGGGCGGTTACGACTACATCCGCAAAAACATAAACCTCATTGTGGAGCTTGTGCGACAAGGCAAGCCGGAGGAGGGACAAGAATGAAAACAAAGTCGGCAAAAAGACTTGCCGCGCTGATAGCGGCGCTGACAATATGCTTTTCCGTAACGACACAGTCTGCGTCATCAAGCGATATTAACAGCGCCACAAACGATACGGCCGAGTATGTTCTGGAAACCGTAAAAACACCGCAAGTCGGTTCTATAGGTGGGGAATGGGCGGTGCTTGGGCTTGCACGTTCTGACCGCACGATTCCTCAAAGGTACTACGACGACTATTATAATGCTGTTGTCAAATACGTAAAGGCTTGTAATGGCGTTTTGCACGAAAAAAAACACACGGAATACTCCCGTGTCGTTTTGGCAATGACCGCAATCGGACGTGACCCGACAAATATTGGAGGATATAACCTTTTAACTGCGCTGGGAGACTTTGAAAAAACCGTCTGGCAGGGAACCAACGGTGCTGTATGGGCGCTTATTGCGCTGGACAGCGGCAATTACAAAATGCCGATAAATCCAAGCGCTTCTGTGCAGGCGACGCGTGACATGTACATAGCCGAAATACTCTCCCACCAGCTTACTAGCGGCGGATTTTCACTTACAGAAACAGGGACTGTCGACACCGACATTACCGCAATGGCGGTATCTGCGCTCTCAAAATATCAGGACCGTGTAGACGTAAAGGCGGCGACCGATAAAGCGCTGATCTTCCTCTCGAAAGTGCAGGAAAGTGACGGAGGTTTTTCAAGCGGCGGCAGTTCCAATTCTGAAAGTGCAGCACAGGTTATCATTGCGCTCTGCGAGCTGAATATTCCGGTTGATGATAGCCGCTTTGTTAAGAACGGCAATACTGTTGAGGATGGGCTGCTGACTTTTTATGCCAATGACGGCGGATTTGTCCATGTCGCTGGAGGAAGCGGCTCCAATCAAATGGCAACAGAACAGGTGCTTCTTGCGCTTGACGCATTACATCGAGCAGAAAGCGGCAAAGCAAGTCTTTATCGTATGACCGATGTTGTAAAGCACGAGGACACTACGGCCTCAGCTTATCTTCCAAACAAACACGCCGATGTAAAAGCAAGGCCTATTGTATCCCCATGCTTAACATTTAATGACACCAGTGGGCACGAAAACCGAGCAGCAATTGACGCGCTTGCTTCACGGGGAATAATCAACGGAAATGGGAACGGACTATTTGAGCCCAATGCCACGATGACCCGAGCGGAATTCGCGGCAATTGTAGTACGCGCTCTGGGACTAACGCCAAAGGAAAATGTAAAGTTTTCAGATGTGGCTCCGGGAATTTGGTATGCACCCTATGTCGGAGCAGCAAATACCTATGGGATTGTGAACGGGACCTCTGACACAACTTATAATCCAAACGGCACGATAACCCGGCAGGAGTCGGCAACTATGGTCGCAAGGGCGGCAAAGCTCTGCGGAATGGATACCGAACTTGATTCAACGGCAGTACGTAACATTCTCGCACAGTTCGGAGATTATACAGACGTAGAAAGTTGGGCACAGCCATCGCTTGCATTTTGCTATAAGACGGACATCCTTGATACGGACGATATGAATATTTGTCCAACGTCAAGTATTCTTCGCTGTGAAATAGCCCAAATGCTGTTTAACATACTCGACAGCGCAAGGCTACTGTAAGTCGACGAGGGCAGATTTCGGAATCCGGCGCAACACATAAAACAGGCAATGTGGAAGGAAGATATGAAAAACAGTAAGAGGAAAATAATAGTTTCAATCCTAGTTGTTGTCGCGCTTGCCGTCGCATTTTACATCGGCGGAAACGGGGTGGGACTGCATGGTTGGGGCGTTTTAGGAAAAGCTCTTTCAGCCGAAGCAAGCAAAGCGCACGAGAACGCTTACATGGATAACACCCCTATAAATACAACAGCAACCGAGACGCCTCAAGAACTAAGTTCTGTGCCACCAACTACAATGGAAATGAATCCAGAAACGGGAATGGACGAACATCTTACAGCCCCTGTCCCGTCGGGCTTGCCTGTGCCCGTTGAACCGGAGAACGTGTCAGTAGGAAAAGAAACGTATACCTGCACGCTATCCGTTTCCTGCGCAACCATATTATCTAACATGGATATGCTGGACGAGGATAAATTGGAGCTTGTGCCCGAGGACGGATGGATACTGAAACCGATGACTGTTACCTTTTACGAAGGAGAAAGTGTGTTTAATGTTCTTCAACGAACGCTGAAGCAGCAAGGCATACACCTGGAGTTCGTCGATACGCCCGTTTACAACAGTGTGTATATAGAGGGGATAGGTAATTTGTATGAGTTTGATGTCGGCGAGCTTTCTGGCTGGCTGTATAGAGTAAACGGGTGGGTTCCAAACTATGGCTGCTCACGCTATCAACTACAAAACGGCGATGTGATCGAGTGGGTATACACCTGCGATTTGGGCTATGATGTTGGCAGCGGGGGAACGACAGGTGGTTTTCAAAATGCAGAATCGTGATACGTTTTCAAGCTATCATCCAGGCGTAAATTTCCTGTATTTCGGGCTGGTGCTGATACTTTCCATGGTGTTTATGCACCCAGCTTCACTTGCAATTTCACTTTTCTGCGCGTTTTCATATTCAGTATATCTCAACGGACGAGTAGCTGTCCGATATATGCTGCTGTATATGCTGCCGATGATGCTTGTAACTGCACTTCTAAATCCGGTTTTTAACCACCAGGGAGGGACCATACTGACGTATCTTAGCAGTGGAAATCCATTGACGCTTGAAAGCGTTGTGTATGGTGTTGCAGCAGCCTCCATGCTGGCTTCGGTTATTTGTTGGTTTTCGTGCTATAACGCCGTGATGACCTCAGACAAATTTGTATATCTTTTCGGACGCATCATTCCTGCCATGAGCTTGATCCTATCCATGACGCTGCGCTTTGTACCGAAATTCAAAGAGCAGATCCAGTCGGTATCAGACGCGCGGAAAAGTCTGGGACGAGGTGCTTCCAACGGAGGAGTATTCCTGCGGATAAAAAACGCGCTTACCATTCTGTCCATAATGGTGACC
>JAGPMA010000030.1 GCA_018053145.1 Oscillospiraceae bacterium
ACCTCACCTAAAGCTGCGAGCTTTTGAGAGAATTCGGGGTCGTTCTTTTCCTCGCGCGCGTCAAACCTTACATTTTCAAAGAGCATGATTTCTCCGTCGTTAAGGTTTGCCGCCATCTTAAAGGTTTCCTCTCCCGCAACGTCGGGAGCAAAGCCGACAGGCATGTCCAAAAGCTCTGAAAGCCTTGTTGCAACGGCTGCTAGGCTAAGCTCCTTCTTGAACTCACCCTTAGGCTTGCCCATGTGTGAGCAGGCAATGACCCTTGCTCCGTTTTCTAGGAGGTATTTTATTGTCGGTAGCGACGCAACTATGCGCTTGTCGCTGGTTATTTCACCTGTTTCCTTGTTCCTCGGCACGTTGAAGTCGCAGCGCAAAAGCAATTTCTTGCCCTTGACATCGACGTCCTTGATTGATTTTTTGTTGTAGTTCATGTTAACCTCCTAAATAATTCTGATTAATATTTCTATAACTTAGCATCCTCAAGAGCCATGGAACCGCAATCGCAAAGTCCCGGGAAGCCCTGTTGGCGAAGTGCCTCATAGGAAAGAATTGCAACACTGTTTGAAAGGTTAAGACTGCGGGTAAAGTCCTTCATTGGGATGCGTATACAGCGGTCTCTGTAACGCTCCCGCAGATATTCGGGAAGCCCTGCGGTTTCCTTTCCGAACATCAGCTTAACGTCGCCGGATAAATCAGCCTTGTCATAGCTTTGCGGCGCTTTGGTAGTTGCCAGCCAAAGATTATCGTCGCCGTTGATTTCAAAATACTCTTCCAAGTTTTTATAGACCTTTACGTCCAAAAACTGCCAGTAGTCGAGTCCCGCTCTTTTCAGTGCCTTATCCGAAATATCAAAGCCCAAAGGCTCGATTAGATGAAGTCTTGCCCCTGTAACTGAACAGGTGCGGGAAATATTGCCTGTGTTTGCAGGAATTTCGGGTTCAACCAAAATGATGTCAATCATGTTTTCCTCTGTTACTAATTCGTACTTGTCATGATGTTTATGACGTTTAATAACATTGTAATACCAAAGCGCCAAAATATCAATATAAAAATGTGAATATTATTAACTATTTGAATTCAATAATTATGTTTATGAAACTTTTTCTCCATTTTTAAGGATAATTTGCTAATAATCGAAATACCTTGCCAGCTCGTCTTGCAAAACACTTGACCTGGCATTATAATAGTATATACTGGCAAAGTATTTTTACGCATCATGTCAGTTTCAAAACAAATGTTCGTACCAAACTATCTATAGAAGGTGAACACGCTGGACACAACCACTAATCAATTCCGCGGCAGCACACTGTATATCGTGGTGCCCTGTTACAACGAGGAGGAAGCGCTCCCCGAAACCTCGCGCCGCTTGCACGAGAAAATGCACTCGCTTATCAGCAGCGGTATAATATCCGAAAACAGTCGGGTCATGCTTGTTAACGATGGCTCCTCCGACAGAACATGGCAGCTTATCAAATCTCTGCACGAAGCGGACAAGCTGTTCTGCGGCGTTTGTCTAAGCCGCAACCGCGGCCACCAAAATGCTCTACTTTCCGGGCTTATGACTGCAAAGGACAGAGCAGACGTCACAATTTCCATGGACGCAGACCTTCAGGACGATATTAACGCGGTCGACGAAATGCTTGATAAATACTATAAAGGCTGCGAAATCGTATACGGCGTGCGCTGTTCCAGAGAAAAGGACAGCTTTTTCAAGCGCTTCACAGCAGAAGGCTTCTACAAGCTTTTGGACGCTCTCGGCGGTGAGATTGTGTTTAACCACGCCGATTATCGTCTGATGAGCCGAGTAGCACTCGAAGCGCTGTCACAATACGAAGAGGTCAATCTTTTTTTACGCGGCATCGTTCCCATGCTCGGCTACAAGACTGACATCGTGGAATACGAACGAGGTGAACGTATTGCCGGAGAAAGCAAGTATCCGCTCAAAAAAATGCTCAGCCTTGCAGCTGAAGGTATCACCTCATTGAGCATAAAGCCCCTGCGTGCGATTCTTTGGAGCGGCGTTGCCACACTGGCTGCCGATTTTGCTCTGCTGGTTTTGTTTATCATTCAGCTTTGCACCGGCGTCCCCTTCGGCAGCTTCAAAGCGCTCCTGTTGGTTATTCTCCTCATGGGTGGACTTGCTTTGACAGGACTCGGCATCATCGGCGAATACATCGGCAAGATTTACCTTGAAACAAAGCATCGACCTTCCTTTATCATCGAAAGCATAGTGGAATAGTGTTCCGCAACAAGAAACTGCTGCCTGATAAAAATCAAGCAGCAGTTTTGCTTTTTACTTCATTTTAAGAGTTGCTCCCCCATAAGCGTATTGCAGAGTGCCAAGCAAATCTCCTGAGCTGCTTATAACATTCCACAAGCTGCTCTCCGCCCTTACTATAGACACCTGAACAAAACGCCCCTTCGTGTAGCAATAAGAAAGCGCTTTACCGATTCTATCCTCATTAACCATGAAGACAACATCCTCCGAAACCGGCGAAAAACCGTAATAAATTGGCAAATCTGTTCTTCCGCTGATTGCAGCGATTGCTCCTGTCAAGGCCCATGCGCTTGCGGTCACGCCGTAATCGTGTTCATGGTAATATAGATTTCCGTCACTGACATATGTCGGGTCGACATTCAATAGCCACACGCTCTCATCTCCTTTGAAGGAAGTTCCTTCAATAGCTTCGGCGGCAGCTTTGGCAATCGTCGTATCCGCAATCGTTGTTTCGCGGTAATCGTGTAGCTCACTTATTGAAGCAACACAGCAAAGCAATGCTAAAACCGAAACAATAACAGCCTCCGCGTTTTTACCTGATTTAAGTCTTCCGAAGATCAGATCAAACAGTGAATCGGCAACCAGCGCAAGCCCGCAGAAGGACACAGCCACATTTCGAAGCCCAAACCATGGTGCTTTGAGAACAAAAAACAAAGCAAGCGGAACAAGAGCGAGAAATATGCCCGAACCCAACTCCGCAAAGAAGCGGATGCTCTCTCTCCTCGTTTTTTTAATGTACATGTAAAGTGCTGCGCACAACGCAATTACAATAAGTGCATACAGCGCATTGGGTTCCTGTGCAAAGAGCTTGAAGCCGCGGGCAAGCCCCTTGCTCCAAGTCGCAGCTGTTCCGCCCAAAAAAGCCTGCTTAAGCTGTGTGAGAAGTGGTGTTAGCACCTCTTTTGTGTAATTTTCCTGCCACGGCAAAAACAGTGCTACTCGCTGACCGTAAACTCCCGTCGGCATAAGCTTGGTTATGCCAAAATACAGGGCGGCGTTCGCAAACATTAACAGTCCCCATCGAGAACGTCGTCTTCCAAGGCCCTTCAAATTTCGCAGCATGATAATTAGAGTCAAAGCACCCGAAAAAAGCAATATCTGTTCATATAGGCAAAAAGCCGCAAATTGGAAAAGCGCAAACAGCACAAGGCTTTGTTTTTTTCCTTTTTCACACCAGGCATCGAAGCAGTAAAACGAAAGCGAGGCAAAAAAAAGCCCGACCACGATGCGGCTGGACGCCGAAACCCAGTAAGTTCCTTCAAACCCCAGCGGCAAAAGAGCGTATACTATAAAAAATAAGCAGCCGGTTCCAAAATGCTTTGAAAAGACCTTATGGAGAAAGATTGCCGAGGCCGCAAACATGGCGGAGATGATTCCCACAGCAACAAGCATATGCCCATATAGATTTGACCACACAAAAATATCGCAAAGTCCCGCAAGCGGACGCGATGAAAGAAGGCCAAGTCCCTTTACAAGAGTGACAAAGTCTTGACCGCTGGCTTTATAGTTGTGGTACTGGATGTAGTCGTCAAGCTGATAAAAATATTCAAAGCCATAAAAACAATACCGAACAAAAATCAGCCCGAACAGAATGAAAAACGCAACAACATAGTTTTGTTTCTCATAATGAGCGTTGTTTTTAATCATTTATAGCTTCCCTTCAAGCCGTTCTTTAACGGCAAAACGAATTCCGATTATATCACCGAACATTTTTATGCTGTCGCGCAAAACTTGAACCTTTGATGCTCTGTGGTTAATGATTTTGACCGGAAGTTGAGTGACGGAAAACTTAAGCCCCTTGGCCAGCATCATCACTTCAAAGTCGAACGCAAAACCGTCTGTGCGGCACTGCGAGAAAATTTGCTTTGCCGCCTCGGCCGAAAAAGCCTTCAAGCCGCACTGCGTATCATAATGGAAGCCCGCAAGCAAACCGGTTAAAAAGCTGAATAATCTGCTTGCGACAAGTCTAATAAAAGGATAATCCTCAAAGCCTTCGGGATGAAGCTTTCTTGACCCGATGGCTATCGCGGCATCCTCGTCCTCCAGCTTTTTTACAAGCTCGCCTACCGCCTCTATTCCATATGCTAGATCGGCATCAGTATATACCACAATATCACCGACTGCCGCAAGTAATCCCTCTCGAACAGCACAACCCTTGCCCTTGTTCGGCTTGTGGCCGATAACACGAAGCCTAGGATTAGCAAAGCCCCTTGCCAACTTCTCGGTATTGTCGGTGCTTCCGTCGTCTGAAATAATAAGCTCAAAATCGGAATATCTGCTTTCAAGGAAACTTAGGGCTGTTTTTATAGTATTTTCTATTATCATCGACTCATTGTACGTAGGAATAATGAGCGAAATCTTAGTATTTTGCATTGGTTTCTCCTCTGCCATTTAGCCTTTTGCTGATTTTACTCTGTTTATCTCTGTTTGTCAACGAAGGCAAAGTGGTATCTCAAGCGTGACCACAATATATAGTATGAAGGATAAATATGTCGAACAATATGTGCGATTTTTGGAAGATGTTATAATTGCAAATCAACTAAAAACGATGTAATATGAGATTATGCAAATTGCCCTATCGGAGGAACAAATGTTAATCTATGGACTACAAAAGCTGTCGCTTCTCGATTATCCCGGAAAGCTGGCAGCAACAATTTTCACCGGAGGCTGTAACCTTCGCTGTCCCTTCTGCCATAATGCGACGCTTGTAACAAGCTTTACGGAGTACGAGAGAATTCCGGAGGAAGAGGTTCTCGCCTTCCTCGAAAAACGTAAGGGACTTTTGGACGGTGTCTGCATAACAGGCGGCGAGCCTCTCTTACAAGACGATTTGGCGGATTTTATTATTAAAATTCGTGAGATGGGCTTTCTGGTTAAACTGGACACAAACGGCTGTTTTCCCGAAAAGCTTGATTCTCTAATTAGACGCTCACTTGTTGACTATGTTGCAATCGATATTAAAAACTCTTTTGATAAATATCCGTACACCGTCGGCATACCCAACTTTGATCCAAGCCCAGTTTTCAAAAGCGCTGAGCTTCTTATGCACGGCACAGTCCCTTATGAATTTCGAACCACTCTTGTTCGCGCCTTTCACTCTATTGAAGACATTGAGAAAATGGGAAAGGCCGTTAACGGCGCAAAAAGCTATTTTCTTCAGAATTTTGAGGATAGCGGAAACCTTGTAGGTTTTGGAGGCTCAAATAATTCTACTCAGCTAAGCGGCTTTTCAGCCCAAGAAATGGAGAGTTTTCGGGATATTCTGGCTCAATTCGCTGAAAATGTCGGTATTCGTAATTGACATAATACATCAATATTTAGTGGTTATTTTTACCTTTTTGCCATTGACAAGCACAATATATTGGTGTATTATTTTGATTAATCTCATAAAATATCAAATGTTACATAATAGTTACAATATATTTTTTTATAATAGATTTAAATTAGGGGGCTTTAAAAATGTACCAAGTAGTCAAGCGTGATGGAAAAGTGTGCGATTTTAATATATCCAAAATTAGTGTCGCAATTACAAAAGCATTTGAAGCACAGGGCAAGCAATTCACGCCTGATATAATTGACCTTTTGGCTCTCAAGGTCACCTCGGATTACGAAGCCAAGATACGCGAAGGGCTTGTCGGGGTTGAGGACATTCAGGACAGCGTGGAGTCCATTCTTGTTGCGGCAGGCTATGCGGATGTTGCTAAGGCATACATCCTCTATCGTAAGCAGCGCGAAAAAATGCGCAACATGAAGTCCACAATTTTAGACTATAAGGACCTCGTTAACAGCTATGTCCACCTTACAGACTGGCGCGTTAAGGAAAACTCCACTGTCACATATTCGGTCGGCGGTCTTATTCTCTCTAACTCCGGCGCGATAACGGCAAACTACTGGCTTTCCGAAATTTATGATGACGAGGTTGCAAACGCACACCGCAACGCCGATATGCATCTTCACGACCTTTCCATGCTCACAGGCTATTGCGCAGGCTGGTCACTTAAACAGCTTATCAGAGAAGGCCTCGGCGGCATACCCGGCAAAATCACTTCTTCTCCCGCAGGTCATCTTTCAACGCTCTGCAACCAGATGGTAAACTTCCTGGGAATAATGCAGAACGAATGGGCCGGCGCTCAGGCGTTTTCCTCCTTCGACACCTATCTTGCCCCCTTTGTAAAAATAGATAATCTCAGCTACAAGGAAGTCAAGCAGTGCATACAGTCCTTTGTTTACGGCGTTAACACTCCCTCACGCTGGGGTACTCAGGCTCCGTTTTCCAACGTAACTCTCGATTGGACAGTTCCGAGCGATTTGGCTGAGCTTCCATGCATCGTGGGTGGCAAGGATGTCGATTTCTGTTACAAAGACTGCAAAAAAGAAATGGACATGGTAAACAAGGCGTTTATCGAGATTATGATTGAGGGCGATGCCAACGGGCGCGGCTTCCAGTACCCAATCCCAACCTATTCAATCACAAAGGACTTCGACTGGAGCGAAACCGAGAACAACAAGCTTCTTTTCGAAATGACCGCTAAGTACGGCACTCCCTACTTCTCTAACTACCTAAACAGCGACATGGAACCGAGCGATGTTCGCTCGATGTGCTGCCGTCTGCGTCTTGACCTCCGCGAGCTTCGCAAAAAATCCGGCGGCTTCTTCGGAAGCGGCGAGAGCACCGGCTCTATCGGTGTTGTCACAATAAACCTCCCCCGCATCGCGTTTCTTGCAGATGATGAAGCCGCTTTCTACAAGCGTCTTGACCACATGATGGACGTTGCCGCAAGGTCCTTGGACACTAAGCGCACTGTTATAAATCGTTTGCTCAGCGAGGGACTTTACCCATACACCAAGCGCTATCTCGGCACCTTCGACAACCACTTCTCCACCATCGGCATTATTGGCATGAACGAAGCAGCGCTCAACGCAAATTGGCTCAGAGAAGACTTAACCCACCCCAAGGCACAACAGTTTGCCAAGGATGTTTTGAATCATATGCGCAACAAGCTCAGTGACTATCAAGAGCAATACGGCGCTCTGTTCAATCTCGAGGCAACTCCTGCCGAATCCACCACCTATCGCCTTGCCAAGCACGATGTCACCCGCTATCCCGACATTATCACAGCCTCCGAAGACGGCGGCACGCCTTATTATACAAACAGCTCTCACCTTCCCGTCGGCTACACCGAGGACATATTCGAGGCTCTGTCGATTCAAGATGAGCTGCAAACCCTATACACCAGCGGTACAGTTTTCCATGCCTTTTTGGGCGAGAAGCTTCCCGATTGGAGGTCCGCCGCAAATCTTGTCCGTAAAATTGCGGAGAATCACCGTCTCCCCTACTACACCATGTCGCCGACATATTCCGTATGTAAAAACCACGGTTATCTCGCCGGCGAGCAGTTCGTCTGCCCCGAGTGCGGCGAAAATGCCGAGGTCTACAGCCGCATAACCGGCTACTATCGTCCCGTGCAGAACTGGAACGAGGGCAAGTCGAAGGAATACAAGGACCGCAAGCTTTACGACATCGAGAACTCCAAGCTCCGCGCAATACAGCCCAAAGAGTGCTGCCAAGCCCCGGTTGAGGAAAATGCACCTGTTGTAGTCGAAAATGGAAGAACTATTCTCTTCGCACGTGCCACCTGCCCCAACTGCCGTATAGCTGAGTCACTTTTTGAAAAAGCCGGCTTTACCTATGAGAAAATCATAGCAGATGACCATCTTGAGCTTGCAAAGCAATATGGTGTCAAGGGCTCTCCCACTCTCGTCATTACAGATGGTGTAAACACCGAGAGATATTACGATGTGCCGGAGATCAAAAAGTTTCTCTCGTCTGTTAGGGTATAACACATAACATCGGCATATTTTAGCTTTTAATATCAAAAAACGATTTATAACGGGTCGGGCTGCCGCCCGACCCGTTTTCATTACACCACAAAGGAGAAGCAATATGCATGATATTGTTATCATAGGCGGCGGTCCCGCCGGAATGACCGCCGCACTTTACGCTCTAAGAAACGGAAAAAGCGCTTTAGTTCTCGAAAAGGGCGGCTTCGGTGGGCAAATCGCCTATTCACCCCGAGTTGAAAATTTTCCCGGCACACTTACTATGAACGGCGCAGAATTCGCGGACCGCATGCTTGAGCAAATCCTCGCTCAGGGTGCACAGGTTGAGGTAGAAAAGGTCATCGAAATCCAGGATATCGGTGACATTAAGCTCGTTATCACAGAGGACGGAAGCCGCTATGAGGCTAAAGCCGTTATAATTGCTACGGGCGTGAAGCACCGTATGCTGGGGCTGGAGGGCGAATATGAGCTTGTCGGCAACGGCATCAGCTTCTGCGCTGTCTGCGATGGAGAGTATTACAGAAGCCAGACCGTTGCTGTCGCAGGCGGCGGAAACTCCGCGCTGCAGGAGGCGATCTTGCTTGCTGATGTCTGCAAGCAAGTCATCATGGTGCAGGATCTTGACCGCTTCACCGGTGAGGAAAAGCTCGTATCCGCCTTGTTAGCCCGTCCGAATGTTCGCGCCTTCACGGGCACGACAATCGAAGCAATCAACACTGTTGACGGCGCGCTTAAAGGTCTAACGCTCCGCAAAAAGGCATCACCTGAAGCTTTTCAGCAGCCCTGCGACGGACTCTTCGTCGCAATCGGCTTAATTCCGGAAAACGATGCATTTTCGGAGCTTGTTCTACTTAACAATTTAGGATATATCGACTCTGCCGAGGATTGTAAAACACCTCGTCCCGGAATCTTTGCCGCAGGTGACTGCCGAAGCAAGCAGCTTCGCCAGCTGACTACCGCCGTTGCCGACGGTGCGGTTTCGGCAATCGCAGCCTGTAAACACATTAATAATAGTTTTGGATAAGCAAAAACCCCGTCATCAAAATGATGACGGGGTTTTTGTTAAAGCCGAAGCTTATGCGGGCATTACATTGACAGCGCGAAGCTTGCCGCTGCTTTTGGGATCGGGCTCGACATCATATGAAACAGCCTGACCTTCGTTGAGGGATTTAAAGCCGTCGCCGGCAATAGCGGAGAAGTGTACGAAAACATCGTCGCCGCCTTCAGCGTTGGAAATAAAACCAAAGCCCTTCTGTGAGTTGAACCATTTAACTGTACCGTTTTGCATAATAGTACCTCCAAAAATATTATATCCGATAAAAACAAAAAAACTCATACTCCTGAAGCAAACCATCGAAAGACTTGCTTTAGAGCATGAGTCGAACTGATCAATCTGAATACTTTTGTATATTAACAGACTTCTTTGGCTTTGTCAATAGTCTTGCTAATTATACTTATACCCATTTTTCGAGAATTTTCGCATTTATATACAGCAGAAGCTCAACCATCAATTGTGGTGTGCCTCTGCTGTATAATGCTTAAACTAAAGCTTAGTTTTTCGGCTTTATAATGAGGTTAATAAGCTTGTTTTTTACAACAATTACTTTGACGATTTCCATATTCTGCAGCAAACGCGCAATTTTCTCGTCATTGCAGGCGATGGCTGTTACTGTTTCGTCATTCGCGTCAACGGGGATTATAACGGTCGACTTCAGCTTTCCGCCGATTTGAACAGCTATTTCCTTTTCAGCGTCAACCGTTTTTGCCTCGTCATACTTCGGCCACGGCTGCAGGCAGGCATAGCCCTTATAGCCCTGAAGCTCCCACAGCTCATCCGCAACGTGAGGAGCAAAGGGGCTTAGCATGAGTATGAGCGCCTTAATATCACCTTTTGTTGGCTTGTTATCGGTGAATGTGTTGACGAGCGACATGAGCGTTGCAATAGCGGTGTTGAACTTCATGTTCTCAATGTCTTCGCCGACCTTTTTGATTGCCTTGTGAATTTCGGCTTCGTTGCCCTTGGAATATCCGTCGCCTTCAAGCGGGGTTTCCGCAAGGTTCCAGATTCTGTCCAAAAAGCGCTTGCAGCCCTTGACCGCAGTGCTCGACCACGGAACGGCTTTTTCGAAATCGCCGATGAACATAATGTAAAGGCGAAGCGTATCAGCGCCGTATTCATCAACTATATCATTGGGGTTGATGACATTTCCGCGCGACTTGCTCATTTTCTCTCCGCCCTCGCCAAGAATCATTCCGTGGCTCGTGCGCTTCATGTAGGGCTCTTTTGTGGGAACAACTCCTATATCATAGAGAACCTTGTGCCAAAAACGGCTGTAAAGCAGATGCAGCGTCGTGTGCTCCATGCCGCCGTTATACCAATCGACCTGATGCCAATATTTAATGGCTTCCTCACCGACAAGGCTTTCTTTATTGTGAGCGTCCATATAGCGCAGATAATACCAGCTGGAACCGGCCCACTGCGGCATTGTATCGGTTTCTCTTCTTGCGGCTCCTCCGCAATGTGGGCAGGTGGTGTTCACCCACTCGTCCATGTGTGCCAAGGGGCTTTCGCCGTTGTCTGTGGTTTCATAGCTCTTAACATCCGGCAAACGCAGCGGCAGCTCACTCTCGGGCAGGGGTACCCAGCCGCACTTTTCGCAATACACAAGCGGAATTGGCTCTCCCCAATAGCGCTGACGGCTGAAGACCCAGTCTCGCAGCTTAAAATTAACTTTCTCATGTCCAAGCTGCTTCTGAATAAGCCACTGAGTTATTTCTTTTTTTGCCTCGTCAACAATCATACCGTTGAGGAAGCCGGAATTTACCATGATACCGGTTTCACAATCTGTAAAAGCTTCCTTCTCGATATCGCCGCCCTTGACGACCTCAATAATGGGTAAATTAAAGTGCTTCGCAAACTCCCAGTCGCGTGAATCGTGCCCGGGAACGGCCATGATAGCACCTGTACCGTAGGTTGCCAGAACATAGTCTGAAATAAAAATTGGAATCTCATCGCCGGTTACGGGGTTAATAGCATTTACACCCTCAAGCCGTACGCCTGTTTTTTCCTTTGCCATTTCGGTGCGCTCAAAGTCGGATTTTCTTGCAGACGCTGCTTGATATTCGCGGACTGCTTCAAGGTTAGTAAGCATCGGCGCCCATTTTTCAATGAGGGCGTGTTCCGGAGCCACAACCATGTAAGTAACGCCAAAAAGTGTGTCCGGACGAGTGGTGAAAACCATCATTGTATCACTTGCCGTTGTTCCAAAGGCAACCTCGGCGCCCGTTGAGCGGCCAATCCAGTTGCGCTGCTGGATTTTGACGCGCTCGATGTAATCAACCTCATCCAAATCGTCGATCAGACGCTGGGCGTATTCGGTTATTTTGAGCATCCACTGGCTTTTTTCCTTGCGTACAACCGCCGAACCGCAACGCTCGCAAACGCCGTTCACGACCTCCTCGTTAGCCAACACGCACTTGCAGGAGGTACACCAGTTAACGGGCATACTTGCCTTATAAGCAAGCCCCTTTTCAAACATCTTAAGGAAAACCCACTGAGTCCACTTGTAGTATTCTGGGTCTGTGGTATCTATGCATCTGTCCCAGTCGAAGCTAAAGCCCAGCATTTGAAGCTGCTCGGTAAAGTGCTTAATGTTGGTTACCGTAACCTCGCTCGGGTGCAGATGGTTTTTGATGGCATAGTTTTCTGTGGGTAGACCAAACGCGTCATAGCCTATCGGGAAAAGGACATTATAGCCCTCCATGCGGCGCTTTCTTGCGACTATATCCATCGCAGTGTACGGACGCGGATGCCCGACATGGAGCCCCTGTCCCGAAGGATAGGGGAACTCAATAAGCCCATAAAATTTCGGCTTTTCACCGCCGTTTACAGCGGCATAAATCTGCTCGTCAAGCCATTTTTTTTGCCATTTCTTCTCAATAGACGTAAAATCGTACTTCATAATCAGTTTCATTCCTTTATTCCGAAAGGGCGCAGAATCTGCGCCCTTACTTTTGTTTGGTTTATCTCTCTCCTATGAGAGCGGAGATGTCGATTTCCTTCCCGTCGGCCCAAAGGCGTTCCAGTCCGTAAAATTGGCGGGCTTCCTCCATGAAAACATGGACAACGACGCAGCCGTAATCCAGAAGAACCCATCCGCCGGCGCGGTAACCCTCGCGATGAAGGACTCTCTCGCCGTTTTCCTCCAGTACCTTTTCGACCTCGTCGCAGAGGGATTTGATCTGTGATGAGGAGTTTGCAGTGCATATTATAAAATAGTCGGCGAGAACGGTTATCGCGTCTATTTTAATAAGTTTCAAATCGCGCGCGATTTTGCCTGCAAGAACCTCGACTATTTTTTCAGCCATTTGCTGAGATGTCATCATATTGATACTGTTCCTTTCAGGTTAGTTGGTATTTTTGGGGAAGTCTGTATAGACCTCTCCGCCGTTAGTTGTTGAATAGTTGCCCGGAGTAATAACGAAATTCCCAGGCTCCTGATTTTTCTGGCAGAGTATGTTGCAGTTTTGAGCAGTAATCGGTTCATCAAAAGGATTAATGTTGTCGTTTACAATTTTAATCCAGTCATCGACATTAACTGTCACATAAGAAAAACCATTTATATAGCTGCCGGTTACAGGCATGGTCGCAAAGCTTATGCCATCCATCGACATCTTCATGAATTCTTGAGCATACCACTGCATATTGCTTAAGGACAAATCGGTTTCGCTGCTGTCGAGCACGAGCTTCGCGATTTCAACAAGCTTGGTTACGTTCTTGAGCTGAAGCGCCTGCGATGCGACGGCCTTAATAAGACCATGCTGTGTTTCGATACGTCCAAGGTCCTGCATGGGGTAGCCCGAGCCATCGTTGTTGTGGCGGAAGCGGAAAACGCCCAACGCATTATCGCCGTTAAGGAGCTGATAGCCCTTCTGCACATGAATCGTGAACACATAGTCAACAACACCGTCATTTTCCCAATCGGTATAATCGTCATAATTCATGTCAATTGGAACGTCGAAAAACACGCCGCCGAGTTTGTCAATTGCCTGAACAAAAACCTTTGTATCGATGCACACGTAGTTGTTTGGACGGAAACCGCAGACCCCTTCAACAGCATCCATCAGCGCGTCGATGCCGTTTTCGTCCTTGTTTTCAGCAGCTGTGTACACGGAATTGATTTTTTTGTATTCCGAAGGGACGTTCAATAGCGTGTCGCGAGGAATCGAAACAATATTCGCCTTGTTCTCAAGTGTATCGTAGCGAACAACCATTATTGTATCGGTGCTTGTCTTGCCCTGGTCAATACCGACTACCAAAAGTGTGTAGTATCGTTCAACCGCTTGTGTTGCCGAGGGGTCTGACTGATTGTCTGGTTTTTCAGGAGGCTTAGTGCTAATCTTCCAATAAGCAATTGCCGAAATTGCAATTAGTAATATAACCAGAAGTGCAATGAGCCAGCCCTTGCCCTTGTTTTTCTTCTTTGGCTGTTTAGGAGCTCCATTTTTACGAGGAACACCGGAATTATTATTGCCCCTATTTACGTTGTTTATATTATTTCTGCCGGCGCTGTCGTTTTTTCGAGGCTGTGCGCCATTGCCAGAATTATTCTCTCTTCGTCCGTTTCCGCCAAACACTTTCATTTGGTTACCTTTCCTTTCAAAAAACGCTGTTGCGCCAAAAGCACAATCTATCGCAAGCCGCAAGGCGGCTATTTCTCTTTTTTAATGCTCCTTCAGCCAGCTAAGCGCCTTAACTGAATTCGCGTGAGGCAATTCGTTTCGCAGCTTTAGGTCCTCAAGGCTCATCTGCAAGCCCAAAATAATTGCTGCGTCAATATTTTCATATGCGAGCCGCCTAAGCTCGTCCACGCCCTCAAAGGTGCGTGTTGGCTCGATATAATCGGCCATGTAGATTATCTTTTCAAGCAAGGTCATGTTTTCTCGGCCGGTTGTGTGCCAGTAAATTGCCGAATAGACCTCGTCACAAATTCCGAATTTATCGCGAGCAAATGCCGCTCCTGTTTTTGAATGGAGCAGTTTGAAATTGGCTTTTTCATCAACATCCGTGATAATACCATATTCTTCACATAATATCAACTGCTCGGGTCCTTTTTGTTTTTTTGTTATGTCATGCAAAATTGCCGCCTCTGCCGCAAGGCCTGTGTCCGCTCCCCATCTCTCGGCAAGGCGTATAGCTTCCTCCTCGCAGCCCATCACGTGGGGTATGCGCTTTTCATCAAGATATATATAGGAATTTAAGCGAAGCCAAGCAAAATTGGGTATTGCTCCATAATAGCGGTGTTTGATTATCTCTTTATAGACGAGTTCCGGAAGGAAATTGTTTCCGCCGCGATTTTTAAGCTGCTGACGCAGCTCAGTCGAGGACACTTCGGTGGGGATAAATCCAATTTCGTTTATCAAAGCTCCATATGTTTTTTTGTAATACTCTGCCTGCAAATGTATTTTCTGGGTTTCATCATTTTCTCTTGAAAAAGCAGCAAGCGTCGCAAGCCCCATAATGCGCTTATAGTCCTTCCATGTTTCGAAGCTCATGAACATATCTGAGCCCATAAGCAAAAAGAACTCATCATTTGGATAAATGCTCTTTAGCTCGGTAAGCGTATCGACTGTGTAGCCGACAGCTTCACGGCGCAGCTCAAGGCCGGACACTTCTATACTTGGCAGTGCCACGAATGCCAGCTGGGAAAGTGCAAACCGCTCCTCTGCTGACGGCGAATCCGGCTCCTGTACCTTGTGTGGGGGTCTTGCTGCAGGCACGATTATCAGCTTATCGGCGCAAAGCTCCCTTGCCGCTGCTTTTGCCGCCTCGACATGTCCGTTATGCGGTGGGTTGAAGCTCCCCCCGAAAACAGCTATCCGCATTTTAATCGCCCCCCTTTAAAAAATAAGCTGAGTTTATTTTTTCTTTTCTTTTTTTGGAAGCTCAATAACAGGTTTTAATTCATTTTTCTTATAAATCACGAACTTGCTGCCAATGACCTGTACTCCATCGGCCTTGCACTCCTTGCAGAGCATATCGCAGACCTCAGCGGGAGAAAGCGTCGAATTTTCCAGCACCTTGCCCTTTATAAGTTCGCGGGCTTTAAGAGCCTCTTTTGCTTGAATTATAATATTTTCCCCCAGGTCGCCCTTGCCGATGTGAAGTATAGTTTCCTCTTTTGCGGCAAGCCCCCTCAGATAAGAGCGTTGTTTACTTGTCAGCATTGTATTCCCTCAATTTCATTTCAAATATTCTAAGTGCTTTGCCTCTGTGCGAAACGGCGTTTTTTTCTTCCGGTGAAAGCTCTGCCATTGTCTTACCAATTGTGGGGATTTCAAACACCGGATCATATCCAAAACCGCCATCACCCCTTGGTTTATCTGTTATTCTGCCTTCACACTCGCCTCTTGCGGTGATGATATCGCCGTTCGGGAAGGCACAGGCTATGCAGGAAACGAATTTTGCCCTTCTGTTTTCGATACCCTCAAGATTTCTCAGCAAAAGGCTCACCCGCTCCTCGTCCGTTGTACAGCCTCCGTAACGCGCTGAGTATACGCCCGGTGCTCCGCCAAGGCTTTCCACAGCAAGGCCCGAATCGTCGGCTATGGCTGGCTGCGATAAGGCCTCGCAGGCAGCTCTGGCCTTTATCAGAGCGTTTTCTTCGAAGGTCACGCCCGTTTCCTCTGCCTCAAGCGAAAGCCCCGCCTCGCTCTGTGAAATGACCTCTGAGCCGAAGTCGGAAAGTATTGCCTTTATTTCCTTGAGCTTGCCCTTGTTGTTTGACGCCAGAATATATCTCATTGCTGCAACAGCGCCTCCACAAAAGCATCCGGCTCAAAGGGCATAAGGTCATCCACGCTCTCGCCCACTCCGATAAACTTAACGGGAAGCTTGAGCTCGTCCGCAATTGCGAAAACAATTCCGCCCTTAGCCGTGCCGTCAAGCTTTGTCAGGACGATACCCGAAATGTCCGCTGTTTCCTTAAATTGCTTTGCCTGGATAAGTCCATTCTGGCCCGTGGTTGCATCCAAAACGAGGAGAGTTTCCTTGTCGGCATCGGGCAGCTCTCGGTTGATTATCCTCGTAATTTTGTTCAGCTCGTTCATTAGGTTCTGCTTGTTGTGCAGTCTTCCTGCGGTATCGATTATGATTACATCGGCGCCTCTGGCTTTTGCCGCCGCAATTCCGTCGAACACGACGGAGGCCGGGTCGCTGCCCTCCTCATGACGCACTATTGAAGCCCCTGCGCGGTCAGCCCAAATCGTTAGCTGTTCGGCAGCCGCGGCACGGAAGGTGTCACCCGCAACGAGCAGTACTTTTTTGCCGGAAGCCGTCATTTTTGCCGCAAGCTTGCCGATTGTCGTTGTCTTGCCCACGCCGTTAACACCGACCATAAGAATTATGGCGGGTTTTGTATTAAGCGAAAGCTCGCTGTTTCCAACCTGCAAAATATCCGTCAGGACTTCGGTAAAGGCAGTTTTTACTCCTTCTCCACCGCGAAGGCCGCGTTCCTTGACAAGCTTACGGAGGGAATTAACAGCGTTTAAGGAGGTGTCCACTCCGGTATCAGCCATAATCAGCGCTTCCTCAAGCTCATCGAAAAACTCTTCATTCTCGCCTGTAAAGCCCGCAAAAACATTGTTCATCTGAATGGACATGTTTTTTTTCGTTTTTGCAAGGCCCTGTTTAATTTTATCAAAAAACCCCATTTTACTTTAGCTCCCGACACTTATCGAGAACGTATCCCCTTTTTTGCAAATTACTTTCCGATTGCCCTCTCCGCCTCTTCCAAGTCTACGGACAGGATTTGCGAAACGCCCTTCTCCTGCATGGTCACGCCATACAGCATATCGGCCTCCTCCATCGTTCCGCGACGGTGCGTGATAACGATGAACTGCGTTTTATTAGTCATTCCGCGCATATAATGCGCATAACGGTCAACATTGGCTTCGTCCAGTGCCGCCTCGATTTCGTCCATGACGCAAAACGGTGTGGGACGCACCTTGATAATAGCAAAATACAATGCGATAGCCACAAACGCCATTTCTCCGCCGGAGAGCAGGCTAAGCGTGCTCAAGGCCTTGCCTGGTGGCTGTACCTTAATTTCGATTCCGCAGTTGAGCACATCGTTCTCGTCCTCAAGAACAAGCGCCGCACGACCGCCGCCGAAAAGCTCCAGAAAGGTGTTGCGGAAGCTTTCATCGATAATCATAAACTCACGCAGGAAAATTTCTTTCATTTCCCTTGTAATGTCTTCAATAATTCTTTCAAGCTCGCGTTTTGCCTTGTCCACATCGTCGCGCTGCTCGCTTAAAAAATTATAACGCTCGCTGATGCGCTCATATTCCTCGATTGCGCCAATATTTGGGTTGCCAAGCCCTGTTATCTCGCGCTTGACGGTGTTAATCCGTTTAGTCGCATCGGCAAGGTTTGAAACAGGTTCTCGCACCTGTTGCGCCGCGGTACGGCTAAGCTCATAGCCATCCCACAGCTTGTCTATAATTTGCTTTTCCTCCATTTCGGAGGCAAGCTTTTTTTGCTCCATGCTGCCGCAGAGTCGTTCCATATCCAGAAGCTCGCGGTTCTTGTCCTGCGCTCTTTTCTCTGATTGCGTGCGTTTCCCCTCAAGTTCCAGCTTAAGCGTGTTGATTTTGGACAGCTCGCTTCTGATATTATCCGAGATTTCATGGCATTTCGAAAGCTTGTCTGTAA
Source organism: Oscillospiraceae bacterium (assembly GCA_018053145.1). Taxonomy (GTDB): domain Bacteria; phylum Bacillota; class Clostridia; order Oscillospirales; family Oscillospiraceae; genus UBA2658. The sequence goes on from JAGPMA010000030.1 coordinate 17,835, forward strand.
CTTCTTGCTTTTGCGTAGTTATGGCCTTGTTTTCGGCATCCAACACCTCAAGCGCCTGCCTGCGAGTTTCACTATCGCCAGTCTGGTCTGTCAATAACTCTTCAAGCTGCTTAATCGCGATCAGCGTCGTATCGCTTTCCGAAACGAGAGATGAGCGCTTTTCCGCAAGAGCCGAAAGCTTTTCAGCAAGCTCCCTCGCCCTGTTTTCATGCTCCTCGCTTAATGCCGAAAGCTCGCTCAGCTTCTTTTCAAGCTCTGCAAGCCCGGTGTTAAGCTGCTCGATATCCTCTTTCGTTCCGTCACTACGTTTGGAGTTTTCCTCGCGGCGAAGAACGAACAATGCCGCCTCCGTCTGGTATGCTTCGATGGACTTTTCAGCTTCCCCAAGCACAAACTGGGTCTGCGACTTTTCGCTGTCGCACTCACGCAGAACTTCAAGCGCCTCTTTAAGCTCAAATTCCGCAGTTTGCAGCTCATACCTTGCGGAGTTTAATTCTCGCGTTGCTTCCGTAAGCTTTGCATTGCACTTATGAGCCTCGGTTTCAAGTTCCTGCACTTTTGTGCGAAGCGTTTTTAGCTCGTTTGCGCGGGACAAAATACCCGCATTCTTCGCCGCGCTTCCGCCCGTCATCGAGCCGCCGGCGTTAATCATCTGACCATCCAGCGTGACTATGCGAAGCTGATTATCGTTCTTCTTCGACATTGCCACAGCATCGCTCAAGGTTTCTGCAACAACTGTTCTGCCAAGAAGATTTGAAAAAATGCCGGTGAATCTCGGTTCGAAACGCGAAAGCTCAAACGCTGTTCCGAGATAACCATCCTCGCCGTCGGGCTTGTGCTTCAAATCATAGCTCTTTATGGTGTCGATAGGCAAAAAGGTTGCTCTGCCTGCGTCGCGCCGCTTTAGCATTTCGATCGCCGACTTGCCTTGCTCCTGTGTGTCGACCACAATGCTCTGCATGGAAGCGCCGAGCGCGGTTTCGATTGCAAGCGTAAATCGGTCGTCCGTCTTAACAAGGTTTGCAACAGGGCCGTGTACACCCTTAACCGTGCCTCGGTCATGCTCGCGCATAACGGTCTTTACAGCAAGTGAATAGCCCTCAAATTCCTTTTCCATCTCCGTCAGCATGGAAACGCGCGATTTTGCGGAGTTAAGCTCAATCGTCAGCTTTGTCTGCTTTTCCTCAAGCGCTTTGACCTTGCTTTCGCGGCCTTCCATGCGCATTGAGTAGCCTTCAATGATGTTTTTAAATTCATCAGCCTTGTCTTTGGCCTCTTTTTGTGCAAAACTAGCCTTTTCAAGACGTATTTTCAGCTCGTTGCGGCGGGAAAGGGCTTCATTGTTTTCACTTCTGCGCTTTTCCTCTGCCTCGTCGAGTTCCTTCGCATTATCTGAAAGCATGGAAACAACCGCACTGCAATGCGCGAGCGCCGCCTGTTTCTCGCTTTTTTCGGAAAACAGCCTCGTCATTTCGAGCTTTGCGCCGTCTTCCCCCTCGGAGTTGCGGCTCAAAACAGAACTCGTGTCCTGCGTTTTCATCTCCAAACTGTCAAGCTCGCTTTTAATTTCTGCAACACGCTCATGCCTTTTTGCAATCTGGTTTTCAAGCGATTTTGTTCTTGTACCCTGCTCCTCGATTTCGGTTTGAAGCTGTGCTTCGCGTTCGGCATTGTGCTTCAAGCTGTTGTCTAATACGGCAAGTTCGCTTTCGCACTCAGCACTAGCAACATCTGCAGCGCCCAAATTTGCCCGCAACGTTTCCGCCTCGAGGTCTTTCTCACGCATTTTTTCCGAGTAGTTTTCGGAAGCGGCATAGAGCTCCGTCAGTTCGTTCTGAGATTTTTCAAGCTCGCTTTTTGCTCTTTCCCAATCGTCGTTAACAGTCTTTGCTCGCTCGTGGAGCTTGTCGAGAGTTTCCATCCAAACAGAAACCTCAAGCAAGCGAAGCTCGTCTCGCAAAAGAAGATATTTCTTTGCGGTTTCGGCCTGTTCCTTTAGAGGGTCGAGCGAAATTTTCAACTCGTCGATTTTATCGTTTATGCGGACGAGATTTTCGTCCGTGTGCATGAGCTTTCGCTCGCTTTCGTCCTTGCGGTAACGATAGCGCGAAATTCCCGAAGCCTCCTCAAAAAGCTCTCGCCTGTCGGCGCTTTTAGAGGAAATAACCTCGGAGATTTTACCCTGACCGATAACGGAATATCCGTCACGCCCAAGACCAGTGTCCATCAGCATTTCGCTGATGTCCTTCAAGCGAACAGATTCTCGGTTTATGTAATATTCACTTTCGCCGCTTCTATAATAACGGCGCGTAATCATAACTTCGGTGCTGTCGTTGTCAAAAATGCGTTTTGTGTTGTCAATAACCAACGAAACCTGAGCAAAGCCCATTTTCGGACGCTTTTCGGTACCTCCGAAAATAACGTCTTCCATCTTTCCTCCGCGAAGCGCTTTTGAGCGTTGCTCTCCCATGACCCAAAGTATAGCGTCCGAAATATTCGATTTTCCACTCCCGTTAGGGCCGACGATTGCAGTTATGTCTTTTTCAAAGGTCAGTCTTGTTTTGTCGGGGAAGGACTTGAAGCCTTGTATTTCAAGCGCTTTTAAATACATATGTCACCTCTGGTGTATGATAGCCGGAATTTTTTTGAGCTATAATTGTATATCAAAAAATTATATATCAATATTGCTGATTTTGCAATAAATCGTGCGAGATTTACGACAAAGTAATGCTTCCTTTTTTCAAATCTGCTTGCACGACCTTTATGCTTTTAAGCGAGAATTCCTCGCTTAAAGCCGTAATATTCGACTTTTTTTGACCTATCATCGCAGAAACGTCGGATTTGTTAACGTTCAAAGTGACATTTTTTCCATGAACGCTGTCTTTCAAGAGTTCCCTTGCCTTTTCGAGCAGAAGGCGTGATGCAACAAGCTCTCCAAAGGCCGGATGGTAAGCGCCGCCGAGCGCCGCGCCATGGCTCAGTTCCTCAGTCGGGTTCAGTCCAAGACGAATCACGGGGATTCCCGCTTCCTGGAACAGCGGTAAAATTGCAGCACAGCACTCCACTGCTTCCTCTACAGTGTGTTCCTTATAGCTTCCCTCGCGCCATAAATCGCAAAGCGGCGTATTCTCAATTATCACCGTCGGATAAATCCGAACGCCGTCCGGATAAAGCAAGATAATGCGTTTCGCCGTTTCAATCGCTTGCGCTTTTGTGTCCTCAGGAAGTCCGGTCATCATCTGCAGAATAAGCTCGAAGCCGAATTGCTTAATCAATCTTGCAGCTTTTTCGGTCTGTAAAGCCGTATGACCCCTTCCGCTTGCATCAAGCACCTCATCGCACATCGACTGCGCTCCAAGTTCGATTGTCGAAACACCGTATTCCTTAAGTCTTATTAGCGTTTTTGCGTCAATGGCGTCTGGACGTGTTGAAAGGCGCAGAGACTTCAGCGTCCCATCACGCAAAAACGGCAAAGCCGCATCCATGAGCTCATTTTGCTCTTCGACCGGTATTGCCGTAAAACTGCCGCCATAAAACGCCAGCTGTATATTCGAGCTTTCAGGTATCTTTTCGATACCTTCCAGTATAGTTTTCTTAACTAGATCCGCATTTGCCGGAGTACTGCTTCCCGAGATTTTTCGTTGATTGCAAAACACACAGTTATTGGGACAACCGAGATGCGGAACAAACACAGGTATAATGTTCCGTTTTGCATTCATTTTGAAATCTCCTCAAGTCCGTTTTTTGCTGCGAGCTGCTCCGCTTCTTTTTTTGTGTGGCCGTGACCGATGCCAATTGGCCTATCGTTAAGACGAACCTGCATTGTAAAGCTCTTTTGATGATCCGGTCCGCTTTCGGATATAAGCTCATAGCCCAGTGTTTGACCTGATTTGCGCTGAATATACTCTTGAAGCGCAGTTTTGTAGTCGCTGATTTGGTGCGTTTCCATCGTCTGAAGGTTTGCGAGTATGTACTTATCAATAATGTTCTTTGCGATCTGTAAGCCGCCATCGAGGTACAAAGCCGCAATTATGGCTTCAACAGCGTCTGCAAGAATTGACTCGCGCGCTCTTCCGCCTGTGTGCTCCTCACCTCTGCCCAGCCTGATATACTTTCCAAGCTCCAAAGTTCTCGCGACTTCAAAAAGGCTCTGTTCACAAACGAGCTCTGCGCGTAGGCGTGTCATTTGTCCCTCCGGCATCTTCGGATACGATAAATACAGGTGGCTGGAAACCACCTGTCCTAGAACTGAGTCGCCCAAAAATTCCAGACGCTCGTTGCTCATCAGTCCCGCGCTTTTGTTCTCGTTTGCGTAGGAGCTGTGGCTGAGAGCCGTGAGCAGGAGCGCCTTGTTTTGAAAACGATATTCAAGCTTTGCTTCCAATTCATCCATAAGGCGCCCCCCCTTTCGGCAAATGCCTTATATGTCAGTCCTGCACAAAGCGGCTGACGTATTCGACCAGATCTCCTACCGTTGCGATTTTCTTGAGTTCCTCGTCAGATACCTCCGGAAGAGAAAACTCTTCTTCAAGAGCCATCGTAAGCTCAACAACGTCAAGCGAGTCTGCTCCGAGATCGTCTACAAAGGCTGTGTCCATTGTGACAGTTTCGGGATCGACCACGAACTGCTCACAAATCAGTTTCTGAATTCTTTCAAATACCATATTCTTCATCTCCAAATATATTGCTAAAAATGATAATATTCATAAAGTGTATACTTGTCAAGTCTATTCTGCTTTTGTAATTGTCATATGGTCAATATTTTTTACAATTTCATTAGCAACGTCGGCTTTTACAAAATTTATCGCCTGTAAAATCGCGTTTTTCACAGCTCTTGCATCAGAAGAACCGTGTGCCTTAATAACCGGCTTTGAAATACCGAGAAGCGCTGTGCCTCCAACCTCAGACGGGTCAATTTTCTTTTTAACCTCGCCCAGCCGCTTTTTCAAGGTGAGCGCGGCAATCTTTGAGCGCTTGTTTGCGGTGAAGATTTCCTTCAGGTTGTTCATAACGAACATTCCCGTTCCCTCAATAGTCTTGAGCATTATGTTTCCGGAAAAGCCGTCAGTCACAACGACATCAACCGTGTTGAAAAGCACGTCTCTCGCTTCGACATTACCGATAAAGTTGATGTTACCGGCCTGGCTTGCGGCCTTAAGCACCGCATAGGCTTCGGTTTGCAGGTCTGTACCCTTTGTTTCCTCCGCTCCGACATTTAAAAGTCCTACGCGAGGATTTTCACAGCCCAGGATATTCTTTGCGTAAAATGAGCCCATAAAACCAAACTGCAATAAATATTCCGGTGTGCAGTCAACATTTGCGCCACAGTCGATTAGCATAACGCCTCTTCCGTTGTTCGGAAGAACCGGCGCCAGCGCCGCGCGCCTGATTCCGTTAACTCTTTTGACTATAAGTGTAGCGCCGGTTAAAAGCGCGCCTGTGCTGCCGGGCGATATGCAGGCATCGCCCTCGCCGTCCTTTAAAAGCTTAAGCGCCACCGACATTGACGAATCTTTTTTTGTTCTTAATACGGTTGTCGGTTCGTCTTCCATTTCAACAACCTCAGTGGCATTCACAAGGCTTATTTTATCAGCCAAATCTTCGGCGCTCTCGTTTTTCAAGCAGGCGGAAACTTCCTTTTCTCTGCCTACAAGCGTAATCGAAATTCCGAACTCGCGTATAGCCTCAACCGCACCCTTAACAATTTCAGTAGGGGCATTATCCCCTCCCATAGCGTCTACGATTATTCTCATTTGTATACCTCCGCGGAATACTTTTTGATAAGGTCAAGCGACCTTGCGGATATCTCGGCGTTTTTATTCCGCTTTCCTTTTATCTTTTTACCCAAAGGTTCGATTATACCAAAATTCACGTTCATGGGCTGAAAATTTCCCACAGAAGCTTCGGAAATATATAGTGCCAGCGCACCAATCGCAGTTTCTCTGGGAAAGTCCATCGGCGGTTTACCGCACAAACGTGCAGCCGTTTCAAGTCCCACGCACATACCCGAAGCACACGACTCCACATAGCCCTCCACGCCCGTTATTTGACCTGCAAAGCTTATTCGCGGCTCTGTTTTTAAGCGGTAATACCTGTCTAAAAGCTTCGGTGAATTGAGATATGTGTTTCGGTGCATAACACCTAAACGGACAAACTCCGCATTTTTCAGCGCAGGAATCATTGAAAACACTCGTTTCTGTTCAGAAAATGTGAGATGTGTCTGAAAGCCGACCATGTTATAAATCGTCCCCACGGCATTGTCACGCCTTAGCTGAACTACAGCGTAATTTTCCTTGCCGCTGCGAGGGTCGACTAGTCCTACGGGCTTGAGTGGTCCAAAACGCAGTGTGTCCTCGCCTCGCCTAGCCATAACCTCAACAGGCATACAGCCCTCAAAAACTCCGGCATCGTCAAAGCCGTGAATCTTAGCCTCCTCGGCCTTACACAGTTCCGTCCAAAAGTCAAGGTATTCATCTCTCGCCATGGGGCAGTTGATATAATCAGCCGTTCCCTTGTCATAGCGGGAGGCGTAAAATGCGTTGTCCAAATCGATGCTTTCAAGTGTTACAATCGGAGCTGCCGCATCATAGAAATTTAGGAAGCCAACATCGGAGCATTTTTCTGCGATTTTTTCCGCCAGCGCATCGCTTGTAAGCGGCCCTGAGGCGATTATGACCTCGCCTTCCGGAAATTCCACCGCTTCCTCGGATATTATCTCGATGTTCGGGTGATTTTTAATTTTCGCGGTTATCATTGAAGAAAAGCTCTCGCGGTCAACCGCTAACGCCCCGCCGGCGGCAACACGAGTTGCATCCGCACACTCCATAATAAGCGAGCCGAAATGCCGAAGCTCCTCTTTTAAGAGTCCAACCGCATTTGCCAGCTCATCGCTGCGGAGAGAATTTGAACATACAAGCTCCGCAAAATCACCGGAATGGTGTGCCGGGGTCATTTTTTGCGGTTTCATCTCGATTAGGCGAACATGGATTCCCCTTTTTGCCAGTTGCCATGCCGCCTCACAGCCCGCAAGCCCCGCGCCTATTACCGTAACCGTGTCCAATGCTTTGTCCCCCGATGATTATTTTAGGACGAATTCACTTCGCCTTTGCTGCCGTTTTTGCGGCTGTAGTCTTATTTGCGGCGCTTGCCTTAGCCGTTGTTGTCTTCTTTGCGGTCGAGGTCTTTGCGGTCGATTTTTTTGCAGCAGTCGTCTTGGCTGCTGTTTTCTTAGCGGCACCGGTTTTCTTGGCAGCTGTCTTTTTCGCAGGAGCTTTGCCTTCCGCTGATTTCTCATCGCCGCCAGAGCTTTCGCCCTCTGTCGCCTTTTTTCTGTAACCGCGCTTGTCCTCCGGCAGGAAACTCGGACACTCGGGATTTATGCAGAAAGGCGTTTTCTTTCCTCTGCCGGAGAGCTTAAACAGGGTTTTTCCGCATTCCGGACAGTTTTCCTTAACGGGCACGTCCCAAGTCATGAAGCCACATTCCGCTCCGCGTTCACAGGCATAGTATGCGTAGCCTTTTTTGGAGGTTCTCTTAAGAATTCGGCTGCCGCATTTCGGGCACTTTCCGGGCATTTCAACAACAATCGGCTTGGTAAAGCCGCACTCAGGATATCCCGGGCAGGCCAGGAACCGTCCGAAGCGTCCCGTTTTGACAACCATTTTACGTCCGCACCTGTCACAGATTTCGTCCGATTCCTCATCCGGAATCTTTATGTGTTGCCCCTCGAGTGCCTTTTCGGCCTCTTGAAGCTTGTTATCGAAGTCACCGTAAAATTCGCCCAGTACGTCCTTCCAAAAGCGCTCGCCTGCCTCAACATTATCGAGCGTTTCCTCCATTCGTGCGGTAAATTTAAGGTCGACTATGTCGGGAAATCTCTCTGCCATCAGCTCGGTAACAACTTCGCCCAAAACTGTGGGCCGGAGATATTTTCCCTCTTTGACGACATATTCGCGGCTTGTGATTGTGCTGATTGTCGGGGCATAGGTACTTGGTCTTCCGATACCTTTTTCCTCCATCGCACGAATCAGTGTTGCTTCGGTATAGCGGGAGGGCGGCTGAGTGAACTGCTGTTCCTTTTCGGTTTTGGAGAGCGAAACCTTCTCTCCCTCACGAAGGTCGGGCAGCGGTTTTTCTCTTTCGCCTGTTTCTTCATCCTTTGCCTCTTCATAAACAGCTGTGTAGCCTGCAAATTTGAGCTCGGAATTATTTGCACGGAAAAGATAGCCAGCGGAAACCGCGTCAATCGTAACGCTGTCGTATATGGCATTTGCCATCTGGCAGGCTGTAAAGCGCCCCCAAATCAGACGATAAAGCCTGTATTGGTCGGCGGAAAGGTCCTTTTTTATCAGCTCGGGTGTAAGCGCGACATTACTGGGTCGAATAGCTTCATGTGCATCCTGAGCTCCGGCTTTTGTTTTGAACACACGGGTTTTATCGGGGTAATATTCACGTCCGTAATGCTGAATAATAAAGTCTTTTGCGGCACTGGTTGCGTCCTCGGAAAGGCGCAGTGAGTCGGTTCTCATATATGTTATCAAACCGACTGTTCCCTCACCGGATATATCAACGCCTTCATAAAGCTGCTGGGCAATGGACATTGTGCGCTTCGGAGTCATACCCAAACGGCGAGAGGCCTCCTGCTGAAGCGTGGAGGTGATAAAAGGAGGCGAGGGTGAGCGCTGCTTCTCGCCGCGCTTAACTTCCTTGATGTAAAACTCGTCATTGGAAATTTCTTTGACGATTTTGTCAACCTCTTCCTCGCTGTGTAGCTCAAGCTTTTTGCTCTCTGTGCCGTGAAAACGCGCAACAAAGCTGCCTGTCTTTTCAGTACGGGCAAGTGTTACGTCCAAATTCCAGTATTCCTCGGAATTGAACACCTTAATCTCATTTTCCCTATCAACCACCATACGAGTGGCAACGGACTGCACACGACCTGCGGAAAGTCCTCTTCTCACCTTGCGCCAGAGCAGGGGGCTAAGCTTATATCCTACAATGCGGTCAAGAATACGTCTTGCCTGCTGAGCATCGACCAAATCCTGATCGATTTCTCGCGGTGCGGCAATGCTCTCGGTAACCACTTTTTTTGTAATTTCGTTAAAGGTCACTCGTTTTGCTTTTTCATCCGGCAAATTCAAAAGTTCCTTTAAATGCCACGAAATTGCCTCTCCCTCGCGATCAGGGTCGGTTGCGAGATAGACGATTTCAGCGTCTACCGCACGCTTTTTCAACTCCGCGATAACATCCTCGCGGGCTTTTACGGGTTGATAATCCGGCTCAAAGCCGTTTTCTATGTCGACACCCATGGTACTCTTTGGCAGATCCCGCAAGTGTCCCATAGAGGCAACAACATGATAATTCGGGCCAAGGTATTTTTCTATTGTCCGCGCTTTTGCAGGCGACTCGACAATCACCAAATCCGTCTTCGATTTTGCCATAAATGACCTCAATTCATTAAATAATCATATCAACGGCGCCTTTCAACTCAGCGCCTTACAATATTAAGAGTAAATCGCTTTCCGTTTTCCTGCGTAACAAAGCTCTTGATTTGGAGAATCGTTAGCTCGGAAAGCACCTCCGGTGCGGAAAGTCCGGTCAGCTCAATGATATCGTCTATGTGTTTTGACTTCTCGTCCATTACGGAAACGATTTTGAGCTGGCGCTCGGAAAGCCCGGCAAGTTGTTCTTGCAAATCAATATATTCCCGCTCTTTCGCGTTGTCAATCCTTTTTCTGTCAGTCTTAACTCTCAGCTTCGCGAAACCTTTGCCGGTTTCTGGCGAACTAACCCGCTGCTCTTGCTTACGATGAGCTTCGTAAAAGCCTTCATTTGCCTGTTCCTCATCGCTGATTACAGCAATTTTCTTCGAATCAAGCGGGGTGAGCTTTTCGGGATACTGCTGTGCAAACCCTGCCAGAACATCCCAGCCCTTGGTGACAAGCTGCGCGCCCTCACTAATCAGTTCGTTTGAGCCAAAGCAGTTCGGTGCATCGGCATTTCCGGGAACCGCAAAGACTTCGCGCCCCTGTTCAAGCGCCAAGGACGCCGTTATCAATGCGCCGCTGCGAAGAGGAGCTTCAATCACCGTAACACCAAGCGATAGTCCGCTTATAATTCGGTTTCTTTCGGGAAAATTCTTTTTATTAATAGTGTCGCCGGGAGGATATTCGCTTACAAGCGTGCCAGCCAGCATAACATCGCCATACAGCACATCGTTCCACCTCGGAAAGATATCATCAATGGCGCAGCCCAAAACCCCTACGCAGGCGCCGCCTGCTCGAAGAGCGCCCTCTGCGGCGGCGCTGTCGATTCCCTCGGCGAGTCCCGTGACAACAAGTCCCCCGCATTTTGTGATTTCAAAGCCCATCTTTCGTGCGAGCTTGATACCGTAGGGCGTGGCCTTCCGAGTTCCGACAACTCCAATCGCTGCCTGCTCGTCCATTGCCGGCAGCCTTCCCTTGATGTAAAGCACCACGGGCGGGTCAAATATGTTTTTTAGCCTCTGCGGATATGAAACATCCTGATAACTAACAATGCTAATATTATCCTGATGACATTTATCAAGAATTTCGTTTGCCCTAATAAGGCTTTTGTCCATAACAAGGGTACGTTCAATATCGCTCAAATTGAGCCTTTCTCTCAAAAGCCTCTCATCGGCAAAGTATATTTTTTCGGGGTCGCCAAATGCGTTTAAAAGCTCAAACCGTTTTTTCGGTTTCAGTCCCGTCATTGCGGAAAGCCACACCCAATATTTAAGTGTAGACAACTTAACTCCCCCCCTTTACTTTATCTGGACATCTCCCACATAACAATAGATGCTGCGACTGCCGCATTGAGCGATTCACAGTTAGGCCGCATCGGGATTATCACCTGCCCGCTGCACAGCTTCAGCAAGTTACCCGAAAGCCCTTTACCCTCACTTCCGATTGCGACGGCAAGCTTATTCATGTCAATCTTGCGAATATCCTTGGCGTTTTCACTCAGTGCTGCTCCAAAGAGTCTAAGTTCATTGCGGTTTACATAACTCTCAAGCTCATCCAAATCCATCTCGATAACCGTTTGGCGAAAAATGCAGCCCATAGTTGCACGCACGGTTTTCGGATTGTATAAATCCGCGCAGCCTCCCACAAGAATAACCGCATCCGTTCCCATGGCGTCAGCAGTTCTAATAACCGTACCAACATTACCGGGGTCCTGAACAGTTTCAAGTATTAATGCCGAGGAAACCGACCTTTCACCTGTTAC
>JAGPMA010000106.1 GCA_018053145.1 Oscillospiraceae bacterium
CCCATACACCTGCGAGAACTAAGAATGGCATGCTAGCAGTGATAAGAAAATCAAGTGGGCTGCTGGTCCATCTCCCGATTACGATATCGAGCATAGGCATTTCTCCACTGGCCTAACGCGAAATTAAGGGGCTGGCGGTAGCCAGTCCCAGTGAGCGAAGCGAGCGAGCTTGAATGCCTTGTTAGGAATTTGTTTATCCATTGTACAAATAGAACACCCGCTGTGTTCTTGGGCTTACGACAATAAATCCAATTCTTCCGTATGCATAGTAACTGCCTGGGCTATTAATTATTTCATTCACCTCATCAATTAGCATTCGATCAATATCAATACAGAGTCCTTCTCCGCCACAGAGATAGTCAAGAATATTGAGTTTCAGACGTCCTTCAGGTGGTTTCCAGTTGCGACCTTGTGATACCGGTGTTTCTAACCAATTCGTGTAGATCCCGCGCCATTTTCTGCTCTGCTGATTTTGATTCGGGGGCAAGTGTTTGAAGAAGTCAATCCCTTGCCTCGTAACTTCATTTGCCATGTATTCAGAAAGTGGGTAGACCCTAACACCAGACGTTTCATCGCCAGGGAGTCCCCAAGAATCCTTCCCGTTATCCGTGCTATACGCAACTGACCTTACATCCAAAGCGTCAGGAACAAAACTCAGCATAAAGTCCCGCTTATCACCTTCATCTGCTAGGTAGGGAACTATTACCAGAGCAGACAGAAGCAGAAAGAAAAGAGGACGAGGCAGCTTACTGTACGCATAGACAACTACAGCGATTATCGCTATCAAGGCTAAAAGGGCCGCAAGTAGGACGATGTATGACATTTTTGCCTAACGCCCCAAACACCGGCCGAGCGTAGCGAGGTCCGAGTGCTTTGGATTGTTATGTGCTTATACTATTTGTATAACTCCCAAATTCCCCCAATGACTGACTTCTTATTCCAGCCAACCTTTTTAGCTGCAGCATCTCCAACTACACTAGAAGTTCGTTCTTGTGCCCAAGGGTTAACAGCCAATATTGGCTTGTTATAGTCTTCACAACCGGCAATTTCCTTTTGTATCCATTTGCTATAGTTTGCATACATCCCCATAGGAATAACGATTACGTGGCTCATTGCAATTTGCTTGAGTATTGCTTCTTTCAACTGTTTGTCATTATCGGCATCATGAATAGGGTCATTCTTTGGAACCGAATAATCTCTAAAGTCTAAAGAGGCTTGTCCTACACTCCATTTCTCGTCAAAAATCCAACTGGATAGTGTTTCATAATGTCCAGAATGCGCCCATGCATGACTTATAAATACATGAATTTGTTTTGTGCTCATTTTATTTCCTCGTTAATTCAAATAACTGAGTTTTACTTTCGATGAAAGTATCCTTTTCCCATTTTGCTTCAGCTAGGCCCATGAAGATACTTTCGTATTTTTCGCCTTTTTCATCTTCAGCAAGCCCAAAATAACAATTTGACAATGTAGCTACCGCCCACTTTGAATTAACATCAACATTGCCGTCTTTTATTTCTCTTTCTATATCTTCTAATATTTTTATTATCTGTTTTCGGGCTTTTCTTGCTGCAATGGTGTAATAGGTTTTTTCATCCTCATCAGGCTCAACGGCAGCCATCATATCTAGGCAGAGTGCATAATTTTCTCCGGTATAGTAATCATTCCTTATTTGGAAACCTTTTGAGTAAAAATTAATAGCTCGCTTTAGACATTCGATATCCGAATTTAAAAACCACATCCTTTTATAAATGGCTCCTGTTAAGCCAAGAGTTTCTGGATCATTTGATTCTCCATCTGGCGCAAGAATTTCTATAACTCTAAGCGCATCCGCCAATGCGGTAGCTTCTGAAGGTGATTTTGATTTATATATTGATAAAGCCTGTTGCTGAAGAAAGTAGTCTTCAGAAGGAGCAGCATCAGCCGCTTTCTCCCACAACTTAGCGGCCTCAACAAATTCGTTTTCTAGCATATGATTTTTTGCTTTTTCAACAATGGCGAAAATATGAGCTTCTCTATCAGCCATGTCACTAATAATTCTCTGGTACTCCGCTTTTGGTATTTGAGGAGGCTTTATACCTTTTATGTAGTCGTATAACGGACTATCAACAAAAGAATCCTCTGTCACCCTTTTAATTTTCTCCGCGAGCTCTCTTTGGCAGCGCTTGGCTTCATCTGCTCCGATGTCTTCGCCCAAGTGCTTATAGTGAAAAGTCCGGGTGTGATCTAGATCAAAAGGAATCCGTCCCTCCTCTTCCTTTATCACTATTGTTGAGTATGGGCGGACTGCATGACGAATACCTAATTCATATATAGCATTAGGATTAAACGTGGAGATGTCAGCGACAACCAAATCGGCCTGCATTAGTAATGCATACATACTTTTGTCAATTAGGCCAGCATCCTGAATTTCATCGGCCCTAATACATTGGAAACCTGAGGCTTCAGCCGCTGGTTGAATAATGTTTTTATATGTTTTGTCTAAATCCAAAGTCTTACCTGTTGAGTAATCAGTTTTTTTTCCAAATCCCATTATTACAAAACATATTTTCTTCGATTTTGGCACAATTACTCCTTGTTGATTGACTGCTGGATAGGCACATAACGACAAGCTTTGGGGCGGCTGGAGCGAAGCGTAAGCCGTCCCAGCCGCGACAGCGGTGACAACAGCGCCTGGTTATGCA
>JAGPMA010000064.1 GCA_018053145.1 Oscillospiraceae bacterium
CGTTTAAACTGTAGCGGGGTGGTAAACTAATTCAGTGTCATGCTTACCGGTTTTGGTAAGCTAATTCGTTGTCATTTGTGGTAAACAAATTCAGTATCACTGGTAAACTATTTCATTGACATTTACAGTCAGCCCCGCATTTTACAAGAAACCACCGGTTGCAAACATCGGAATTATCATGATGACGGTCAACTTCATATACTTCTATTTCTGCTTCAAGCGCGACATCGAAAGTTATACGCATATCATCGCTGTCACCAACATATGCCCGCTTTATAGTGATATCAGAAAGGACTGCGGAGTCTATATACTTTACAGCATACGAGCGTAAATCAAGCGAGGCGTAATTCTCCTCGACATAGCTGCCAACGGCCGCAAAGAGGTCGTTATAGAATCTGTTGGCTACGTATTCCGTAAAGGAACGACCTGTAGACATCGCAATCACTCCATTCAATTTTGCATTATATAAATATCCTCTTACTTCAAATACATATTAAATAGCGCTTTTCCCACTCTTAACCCATTCATCCAATTCGGAGAGCTTAAATTTCCAAAGTTTACCGATTTTATGCGCCGGTATATCCGTTTTCTTTATCCAGGTACGAACTGTATCTTTTGTTACACCCAGATGCTTTGCGGCATCCTCAATCCCAATCCAATTTTCGGTGTAATTTTCAGTCATTCGGCTCACCTCAAACACAGTTTATAATAATACCATCATAGTATATCACAAAATCTGCCATTTTACAATGTGTTTCATAGTGTTTCGTACGGTTTTAAAGATTTTTATTGCACTAATAATATGAGGCACAGTATTTAACAAGCAACTAATTTTATCATTCCATGTGTCCCAATTATCGGTCTTGTACGTGAAATGAAAATGAATTCTAAAAAATTCTAAAAAATTTTAGAGCTACCGGACACAAAATGTCCGGTTTTCACATCTCTGTAATATCAGCTCTTTCATGCGAATAGCTCCGCAGACACACAGATTTTTCTGTAGGTCTGCGGGGCTTTTTTGCATTTTGTTAAACCGAAATCGGACATTCCGTGTCCGGGGCAAAACAAGGCTTCACCTATATAATCATACTTGTAGATGCCAATCGGCATCGGAAAAATATCACATCGCTGAGTGGCCATGAAGCGGTGGAGGTTATTCCGAGGAAATGGAGGACTGCGCCGAAGGCTACGCGACATTCATCCTTGAGCTGGTGGAAACCGCCAAGCTGACCTGCCCAGACCCACAGGTTCTTATTGAGCAGAGGTTGGACTTCTCCAAGTACGTCAAGGAAGGCTTTGGCACGGGTGACTGCGTGGTCGTTGCCGACGGCACACTCCACATCGTTGACTACAAACATGGTCAGGGCGTGCTAGTCGATGCCAATGAAAACCCACAGATGATGTGTTACGCCCTCGGCGCCTTAGAGCTTTTCGATGACATCTACGACATTGACGCTGTCAGCATGACCATTTACCAGCCGCGAAGGGATAACGTCAGCACCTACACCATCTCCAAAGAAGAACTTTACCGCTGGGCCAATGAAGTTCTGAAGCCCACAGCCGATCTCGCTTTCGCGGGTGATGGTAACTTCCTTTGCGGCGAATGGTGCGGCTTCTGTAAAGCTAAGAGCCGTTGTAGAGCGAGAAGTTATGCCAATATAGGTCTGGCCAAGCACGATTTTAAGCTGCCGCCACTTTTGGAGGATGAGGAAGTCGAAGAAATCCTCTCAAGCATAGACGACCTAGTCGCCTGGGCCTCGGATATCAAGGAATACGCCCTGCAGAAAGCAATCAGCGGCAAGGAGTGGACCGGTTACAAGCTGGTCGAAGGCCGCTCTAACCGCAGGTACACCAACGAGACGGCAGTTGTAAATGCTGTCAGCGATGCTGGTTATGACCCGTATGAACGCAAGGTGCTCGGTGTCGCCGCAATGCAGAATCTGCTCGGCAAATCCCACTTTGATGAAATCCTCGCGGCCTACATTGAAAAGCCCCAAGGCAAACCAACGCTCGTTCCGGAGAGCGATAAACGTCCGGTGATGAACACAGCCAAAAATGATTTTATGGAGGAAAACGATTATGAATAACAGCACAAACAAAGTAAACAACCCTATGAAGGTTGTAACCGGTCCAAACACTCGCTGGAGCTATGTCAATGCGTGGGAGGCCAAATCCATCAACGGCGGTACCCCGAAGTTCTCGGTCAGCCTAATCATCCCCAAGTCCGACACAAAGACCGTCGCCAAGGTGAAGGCCGCCATTGAAGCCGCATACACAGACGGCGAAGCCAAGCTCAAGGGCAACGGCAAGTCAGCGCCGCCTTTGGTAGCTCTTAAAACCCCGCTCCGCGATGGCGATACAGAGCGCCCGGATGACCTTGCATATCCAGACGCATTTGCCGACGTTGATTTTGAAAAGAAAGCTGACGAGATATTCACGGAGATGCTAGGCCAACCGTATATGCAGGTACTTAAGGACAATGGTAACGGTTTCGGCACAGTCACTATCGGTAAGTAATCGTGACAATGCAGAATGTAACAACAAAACACAAGTCATATCGAGAATACATACAGTTCAAGTTGTTGGTAATTATTCTGTTTGCCGTTCTCGTGATAGTTGCCGCGCTCTTTTCGATTGCGGCCGGTTCTTCTGGTCTGACAATCAAAGAGGTTCTTCTGGCTTTGGTGGGACGGGGAACCGAGACTACCAGAACGGTGGTAATCAATCTTCGTCTTTCCAGGGTGCTTGCGTCTATAATAGGCGGAACAGGACTTGCGATAACTGGCTGCGCCATGCAGAGCATACTGCGAAATCCTCTTGCATCCGATTCTACAATTGGCGTCTCGCAGGGTGCAGCCTTTGGAGCAGCCTTTGCGATTGTCGTATTAGGCGCCGGTGTGCAATACCACACAAACGATGCCGTAACGGTTACGAACCCTTATCTTGTATCCATTTGCGCCTTTGCATTTTCCATGGTATCAACTTTCGTTGTTCTGGGTCTTTCAAGATTCAAGGAAATCACTCCTGAATCGATGATTCTTTCCGGAGTCGCATTAAGTGCGCTTTTTGGCGGAGGCACCGCGATCATGCAGTACTTTGCTGACGACGTCAGTCTGGCTACCATTGTATTCTGGACTTTTGGTGATATGGGTCGCGCATCGTGGAAACAGATAATAATAATGGCGGTCATTGTGCTGGTATCTTCCATATATTACTTTTTCAACAGATGGAACTACAATGCCCTACAAAGCGGAGAAAACAGCGCTAAAGGTCTAGGTGTCAACGTAGATACGATGCGAATAGTAGGAATGATCGTATGCTCTTTTACTTCTGCTGTAATCGTCTCATTTGTCGGAATAATCAATTTTGTAGGTCTAGTTTCTCCTCATGTCATGCGCCGCCTTATTGGCGATGACTATCGCTATTTGCTTCCAGCTTCCGCTCTGGCTGGTTCACTTATGTTACTGTTAAGTGATACCGTGGCTCGTTTGGTGGTTGCTCCGGTAGTATTACCGATTGGAGCAATCACATCTTTCCTAGGAGCTCCGTTATTCCTGTATCTTCTGTTCAAGGGAGTGAAAAACAAATGATTAACGTAAAGAATTTGAGTTTTTCGTACTGCAAGGCATATCAGATTCTTGAAGATATTCAGTTCGACGCCCAGGAAGGTCATTGTGTTGCGATACTGGGGAACAATGGCGCAGGTAAAAGCACTATGATAAAATGCCTAAATCGCATACTTAAGCCGCAGGAAGGCGCTGTCATCGTAAACGGGCACGACATTGGTAGCCTAAATCGCCAGGCGATAGCGCAGGATATGGCGTATGTCGCTCAGCAGAATGAGAGCTCCCAATTTACGGTCTATGATGCCGTGCTTCTCGGCAGGAAACCCTACATCAAGATGAACCCTACGGCTGAAGACCATCGAATAACGAGGGATATTATTGAGCGTATGGGGCTTAAGTCTTTCGAGTTGCGGTATCTCAATGAGCTATCGGGTGGCGAGATCCAAAAGGTAATGCTCGCACGTGCCCTTGCGCAGCAGCCAAAGGTACTAATGCTCGACGAGCCAACCAGTAATCTAGACCTAAAAAACCAGTACGAGGTGATGGGCGTTATCCGGGACATCGCGGCCAAGGACAAAATCTGCGTCATCATCGTCATCCACGATCTCAATCTTGCTATCCGTTACTGCGACCGTTTCATGTTCATCAAAAACAGCCATGTATATTCGCTCGGAGGCGCAGAAACCGTCAACTGCGAGTCTATTCGTGATGTTTACGGGATGGATGTTACTATCGAGAACATTCGCGGCTATCAGACCGTAGTTCCGCTTTGCGGATGAGAAACGCCGAATAATCGGTGCGAAAAAGAAGGAACTGTCTTGTCGCGGTTCCTTCTGCACATATTCCGCTTCGGGCTATATTACTTCCATTACATCACAACAACTTTCGTATTGATATACAACTGCAGCGACGATAGTAAACAAGATTCCCGTGACAGTAAAAATACTGTCACGGGAATCTTGTTTACTATTCACGGAATTACGATTAAATCAAAACAGAATTTACGTCTCCCCTGCTCCATTTAGTTATATAGTTTGGGGTCGCTTTCCCGTTATAACAAAATGATTCATAGAGCATTACATAAATAGCTGCTGGACAATGAAACTGGTTTATCTTTTTGCCACTAAATATGCCGTCATGTAAACCGGTATGATGTTGTTTCCTAAATTAGTTATTGACATATGTCGTTAATGGAGTATACTACGTATAGTAAGTGACATATGTCGCAAACCAAAGGAGGTGAATGATATGCCTAGAAGAGATGGAACCGGCCCCATGCACACAGGACCAATGAACGGAAGAGGTTTAGGTTCATGCACAGGAAAGAACACAGTTAAGAATGATACAGGCTTTGGATTGGGACTTACTTGCAGACGTGGACGTGGTTTTGGAAGATGTGCTACCGCAAATGTCGACTCATCTATAACTCGGAAAGAGCTGCTTCAAGAACAAAAATTCGTTCTTCAAAGTCGAATTCATGCCTTAGAAATTCAGATAGAGAGCTTATAGTGAGCGAAAGAAGCATCTGGAGGACGCTCCGCTTGCTTCCGAAAAATTTGAGAGGTGAGGAAACTATGCCAAGACCAATTAAATGGAGAAAAGTTTGTTGCTTACCGGAAAGCAAGAGATTTGGCTCTTTAGACTCGCCGTCAGATGTGGACAGTATTGTTAAAATGACGGTTGATGAATATGAAACTATCAGGCTTATTGACCTTGAGGAATATACACAAGAAGAATGCGCTAGTCAAATGAACGTCGCACGCACAACTGTACAGGGAATATACAACGATGCAAGAAAAAAGGTAGCTGATTCTTTGGTTAACGGCAAAGTGTTGCTAATTGAAGGTGGCGAATACCGTCTGTGCGAAGGCAAAGAAGAACACTGTCGTTGTGGCGGGTGCTGGAGGCACAGATGCGGCAGAGATGGTATAGTCGTTGAAAACACGGAAAGCAATTAAAAAATGTAAATTGAGTGGAGATATATTATGAAAACAGCAATACCAGTAGATGATAAAAGCATTGAATCAAGCGTGTGTCCGTCATTCGGGCGAGCACCTTATTTTCTAATTTATGATAATACAACTAATGAAAACCATTTTTTGGACAACAGTGCGGTTGCCAGCCAGGGCGGAGCAGGAATAAAAGCGGCTCAAGCAATAGTTGATAACGATGTTAAAACGCTTCTGACCCCTCGCTGCGGTGAAAACGCAGAAGAGGTGCTGAGCAAAGCAGGAATTATAATTTTCAAAACCATAGCGGGGTCTGCGCAGCAAAATATTGATGCCTTTAAAGCAGAACAACTTGTTCCGCTGAATGAATTCCATAAGGGATTTCATGGTCATGAAAAATAGCGGTATGAAAATTGCCGTTTTAAGCGGTAAAGGCGGTACAGGGAAGACTCTGGTGTCAGTCAATTTGTCTTCAGTTGCAGGGCGGGCTAATTATGTTGATTGTGACGTTGAGGAGCCTAACGGACATTTGTTTTTCAAACCCGTGAACGTCAGCAGCGAAAACATAACAATCAAAATGCCGGTTGTTGACGAGACTCTGTGCAACGGTTGCCGAAAGTGCGTTGATTTTTGCAAATTTAATGCTCTTGCATTCATAAAAAAAAGGCCCTATGTTTTTGACGATGTTTGCCATTCCTGCGGTGGATGTATATTAGTTTGCCCAGAAAAAGCTATGACTGAGACCGAAAAGATTATCGGTGAGGTCCAGAAGGGTGTCTCCGGCAATGTGACAGTTAACACTGGCATATTGAAACCGGGTGAAGAATCGGGCGTGCCAATAATAAAGAAATTGCTGGAGTCCTGCGAAGCAGACGATAATCTGCTTACAATTATAGATTGCCCTCCGGGAAGCAACTGTGTTGTAATGGAAAGCATTAAGGATGCAGACTACTGTATCCTGGTGGCTGAACCCACACTGTTTGGGGTCCATAACCTCAACATGGTTTATAAACTTGTCAAATTGTTTAATAAACCTTATGGCGTGGTGCTGAACAAATGCCTTGACGGAGAAAACCCTGCTGAAAAATTCTGTATTGAAAAGAATGTTCCGATTCTTGGTCGAATTTTCTTTGACAATGAGCTTGGAAAGCTCAATTCTGATGCAAAAATAGCTGCAAGAGAAAGCGAGAAGTACAGAAGCATGTTCTTATCTTTGCTTGAAACAGTATTAAAGGAGGTGCGGCATGAAGCAGCTGTTAATCCTTAGCGGCAAGGGTGGAACTGGGAAAACTACAATAGCAAGCGCATTCATTAAGCTTTCCGGTGCCAGAGCCTATGCCGACTGCGATGTAGACGCCCCTAACCTCCATCTAATTATGGGACATGAATCTGAACGGAATAAAACGGACTATTTCGGAATGCCTAAGGCTGTAATAAATACTGATTTGTGTATTCAATGCGATCAGTGTATTCAACAATGTCGATTTGATGCCATTTCAGCAGATTCAGGCTTATATAAGGTAGATAAGTTCGATTGCGAAGGATGTGGAGTTTGTGAATTGGTATGCCCTGTCGGAGCAATATCAATAAAGCCTGCAGTAGCCGGTGAGCTTATGTTATTTGCTGATGACAATAGAGCCTTTTCAACAGCCCAGCTTAAAATGGGTAGCGGACATTCGGGTATGCTGGTTACTGAAGTAAAAAAGCAAATTAAAGATGCCGCTGTCAATGCGGAGTTGGCAATTGTTGACGGCTCGCCAGGAATAGGTTGTCCTGTCATTGCATCACTAAGCGGTGTGGATATGGTTCTGATTGTCACGGAACCCTCAATATCAGGAATAAGCGATATGGAACGTATTATAAAAACTGCTGAAATATTTCGAACAAAAACCGTTGTCTGTATTAATAAGTATGACGCAAACCATGAAAATACGAAAAAAATTGAAGAGTTCTGTCGTGAAAAAGGGTTACCGTATGTCGGAAAGATACCTTTTGATAAGGAAGCTGTAAAAGCAATTAATAACGGGAGAACTATTGTTGATGTTGATTGTCCATCAGGTCAAGCTGCGAAAAAGGTTTTCGAAAACACAATGGCGGTGTTTTCAGAATTAACATAAGGGAGTAAAAACAATGAGTGAAAAATGCAATGAGTGCTGCGACAGTTGCGAAGAAGACTGTGCGGACAGAAAAGAAGATTTTAGCGAAAAACCACATGAGTTGAGCAATATCAAGAAAGTAATTGCTGTTGTCAGCGGTAAGGGCGGTGTCGGCAAATCGCTGGTCACATCCATGCTTGCGGTGACGATGAACAGAATGGGTCATCATTCCGCTATCCTTGATGCAGACATTACAGGTCCATCCATTCCAAAAGCATTTGGTATTAAGGAAAAAGCAACGGGCAGTGAGTTTGGAATAAACCCGATAAAGAGCAAAACTGGAATTGACATTATGTCCGTTAACCTGCTTTTGGAAAACGATACTGACCCTGTAATTTGGAGAGGTCCCATAATAGCCGGAACGGTCAAACAGTTCTGGACCGATGTTATTTGGAGCGATGTGGACTACATGTTCATAGATATGCCTCCCGGCACGGGTGATGTCCCACTGACCGTATTCCAATCAATTCCGGTAGATGGCATTATTATCGTGACCTCCCCGCAGGAGCTCGTTTCAATGATCGTATCAAAAGCGGTTAAGATGGCGGAAATGATGAATATACCCATTATTGGTTTGGTAGAAAATATGTCCTATTTCAAATGCCCGGATAACGGGATAGACTACAAGGTGTTTGGCGAGAGTCATATCGAAGAGATTGCTCATAAGCACAACCTGAAGGTGCTTGCCAAGCTACCCATTGACCCCCAAATATCAGCAACATGTGATAAAGGCTTGATAGAACTTTTTGAAGGCAATTGGCTTGATCCGGTTGCACAAATATGGGTCAATCACAAATTTTGTGGGATAAGGGATTTCTGACATAATCCTTCCGGCTAGCATCAAAGAGCTTCAGGAAGAAATAATCATCATCAGGATAGCCGTATCCTTGTCGTCTTAAGGTCTTAAT
>JAGPMA010000065.1 GCA_018053145.1 Oscillospiraceae bacterium
GGTATGTATAGCCCTGACTTCATGTATGTCGTGAAAAAAACATCTGGCGAAAAGGAACTGAACATCGTGGTCGAGACAAAGGATGTGGAAAACAAATCCGTTCTGCGTAAGGAAGAAGAGGCACGAATTGGTTGTGCCCGTGTATTCTTTGATATGCTCTCAAAAGACGGTTACACCGTGTATTTCCATGAACAGCTTAATAACAAGCGGATGGCACAGATTATCAACGAAGTGCTGGCACAATGATAGATTCGTTATAAATGCCAAATTACAATCCAGAGCTGCAGAGTAAAACTTCTGCTGCTCTGGATTTTTGCTTCTAATGGCTATGCATCATCGGTGGGGAAATCTTACTGCTCTCCGATTTTTCATAAATTCAGCGCAAAGGAGATGGAGATATGATTACACAGCGGAATGGCTGCACAGGAAGGAGATGGTCGCTATATGCTCGAAGAATGCGAAAACGAAAGTGAAGGTAACTGGAGGTCTGTTTTAGATGGCAAAAAACCTGGATGCAGATCGTATTGAGAAAGCTCGGCAGAAAGGCGACACAGTTAATAGCAAGGGAATTGAGCGAAACCGACTACGAGATACAATTAAGCAAAATCGAAACGGCGAGCGCAAGGTCACTGTCATCATGCCACAACGGCAGGCCGCAGGAGATCAATTCACAAAAATACTGCGTGTAGCGGCATATTGCCGTGTCAGCACAGCCGAAGAAGCACAGACGGGCAGCTTTGAAATGCAGGTTCTGCATTTTACCCAAGTTATTGAAAGCAATCCAAGGTATGAACTTGCTCGAATTTATAAGGACGAAGGCATTTCAGGTACTTCTGTCGCAAAGCGCAAAGAGTTTCAGGAGATGATTGAGGATGCTCAGCACGGTAAAATTGACTTGATACTCACGAAGAGTATAAGCAGATTTGGGCGAAATATTGTAGATATACTTACCTCGCTTCGCATACTGAGTGACCTCAATCCACCAGTTGCTGTTAATTTTGAGACGGATGGCATCGACACCTCGGACGGCAAGAACAAGCTACTGATTTCAATATTGTCGGCGCTCGCCGAACTTGAGTCGCAGCAAAAAAGCGAAGCCATCAAAGCTGGTATCCGTTACAGAATGTACGAAGGTGTGTACAAATTCGCAGTTCAGAACACCATCGGCTATTATCGTGATTATACAGGCGCAGTCAAAATTGAGCCCGCTGAAGCTGAGGTTGTTCGCTATATTTACGATAGTTTTCTTGAAGGTGCTTGCCCAAAGGACATTGCCAGTGCTCTAACCCGACAAGGCATCACATCGCCTAAGGGCATGGAGTGTTGGAGGCAAAGTACAATAAAAGGCATTTTATCGAACGAGAAATATTGCGGGGATGTTTTATATCAGAAAACCTATACAAAGGACTTTCTGACGCACAAATCCGCGAAAAATGACAACATTCTGATACAGTACCATTGGGAAAACTGCCATCCAGCAATCATCGAACGGGGCATGTGGGACAAGGCTCAAGTGCTACTCGTTTCAAAAACATGGCTCAATCATAATAGAAAAACGATAAATAATATGCCAAAAAAATTTGTGGTAGCAAAGGTGAAATCTGGACGTCTGCGCGGCTTCTATCTGATAGACAAAGCATGGAACAAGGAAGAACGCAGCAAATTTATAAACATATTAAAGTCAATAAACGAATTAGAAGATTCGAAATGAAAGGAAGCCCGTTATGAAAGACTTTAAAAATATCAATTTTGAAATCATCGATCTGAACGTAAACGCAACACCTGATATCTATATTAATAAGAACAACATCACTTTCACGAAAAAGGTTCTGGAAGATTTAGGTTATCCGGCGAATGTGCAATACTGTGTAAGTGCAGAAACCAAGGTATTCGCCGTTCGCGTCTGCAAGAGCAACGAGGCAAAAAGCACGCCTTTTTCCAAGCCAAAGGGTGAGCAAATTACAACGCTTAGTACCAGCAACAAGAATTTCATAGAATCCGTTAGAGTGCTTATGAATGATGCCGGCAAACCAAAACTGCGTTATAAGGTCACAGGCTATTTTGACACAGAAAGTAGAACAATATTTTTTGATATGGAGGAAGCAGTTGAAGATCCTTTCCGCTCTAAAAAGGCTGAATAAAGAGTAAAAACGAGACCAGTCATGTCAGGTGATTTTAGCTTGACATGGCTGTTTTTTGCTCCGCACGTTTGTCAATAGTAGAGAGGCTTTTTTCGTGCTATATTCTACTTATTTATAATGTGTGTTCTGAGAAGCATGGCAGAGTTTTGCTTAAGGAAACGCTGATTTAATAAAATATTTATTGCGCGCCACGCCACTCTATATGATATAATTGATCTGTATAGATTAAGGCGTTGTTGACTTGGAAATTCAGGTCGTATTAAACGTCATCGAATATGCCAACCAAAGAAAGAAAACCCAGAAAGTAGAATTCCTAGAGAATATGAGATACGCCATTCCATGAAAGCAATTGCTGAGGAGGAGTTTGTATTGGAATTGAAGCAGAACAAAAACGGGTTTACACTAATTGAATTAATAGTAGTAGTGGCTATTCTAGGAGTATTAATGGCAGTTTTGGTTCCTCAGTATATCCAGTATGTACAAAAGAGTCGAGAAGCAAAGGCCAAACAGGAATGTTCACAGGTAGTAGGTGTCGCTAACTTAGAACTAATCGACTCTTATATGAATGGAACTTTTTCGAATATATCAGATACCGTTACTATGTCAGAAAACGAGCAGTTCATGAATTCTGTATATGAAACTAGTAATGTTGAGGAAGACAGCATAAAAGCACTTAAAGCAAGTAGTGCAACGGTTTCAATATCTTATGCAGAGTATGTTTCAGATAATGATATTACTGTATATTACAATGGAATGATTTACTCGTTGGAACCGTTGCAAACGGGAGAATATTACAGACTGTCGGCACTTTTGGCCGATGATGAAATTCAAAAACTATCAGGATCTGCTAGGACCCAAGCCCTACAGAAAGCCGCACAAGACGAAAATGGAAATTATACGGCATTAACCGCTGAGGAAACAAAATATATCCAGCAACTGGTGACAGATGCAAAATTAAAAGTACTGACTGAGGTCACGTTTGATAACTTGCAATGGGTTCCTGTAGCTAGTGCTGATGGTGGTGATGTTATGATGGTCGCAACAAACAAGATGGCAAGAACAACAGGTGCAGTAAAAACTGGCTATTTTATATATTATAAGGGGGAATATTTTTATAAGGCACAGTTTGAAACTGGACTAAATTTAGGGGGTACGCCATATGTGAGTGACAATGGCACTCTTTCGACTTCTCTGGATAAAATAATAGCTGGTGGAAACGGGTCAGATACGCTATGGACTTTATTTTCATAGCGGTAAATGCAATAATGTTTGAAAATAACTTATTAAAGAACGTCTATGAAGCTAAGGGCAAAAGCGCCGGAACCTACATATATATATCAGAAAGCGTTTATGGGCAAAAACCTGACATCGGTGACTTTAGGTTTTGATGTGGATAGTACAAACAAAATTCGAACTGCCGGCTATCTGCATGATATCGGGAAAATTGGCATACCCGAAAATATATTAAATAAAAAAGGCAAGCTTGACGAGCAGGAAATGCTTGTTATGAAGACACATCCGGAGAGAAGCTGGAGAGTTCTCCAAAATTCTCAGGAATTTTCGGAAATTTCAAATATTGTCCTTTATCACCACGAAAAATGGGACGGAAGCGGCTACCCAAAAGGGCTTAAGGGTGAACAAATTCCAATCAACGCTAGAATCATTAAGGTAGCCGATGCTTATGACGCGATGACAAAAGACCGAAGCTACCGGAAAAAAATGAGTCAGACAGAAGCAATTAGTGAGCTTCAAAATTGTTCGGGAACGGATTTCGACCCCCAAATTGTTGAGGTGTTTATAGGACAAGTCCTTTCCAATGAAAACAGTTTTACAATCCGCACCTGATTACCCGTCAAATTATAATAATGTAATTATTATATTAGCTTATCGGCTTTAAACAGCAAGCCCCGAAATATAGTGGTGTGAAACTGCGTTAAGCAATCTTGTAAATAGTTCGTCCTTAAAGTGACGACGGTTAAAACGATAGCAAAATTCATCGAGGAAGGATTGCAGATTATCTTTGCAGTTGCCATGATAAGTTCCAAGTATGAACGCTTTTGCATTGCCAACTATGATGTGAAGCCAATGCAGCATATCCGAATTTGAATCATAAACAGCGTAATGATGATTATAATCATTGGCCAATGCCTTACGATAGCTGTGGTAGCCATCGCTCTGTATAGTCGAGCCGACAGCAATGCTGGAATGTGCGAAATCTCCGACAGTAATACCCTTCAAATCATCTACGATTTGCATCTTAATGTACTGAGGCTTACCATCTTCCGTTTTAGACAGAGCAACCATGATGTTCATCTGACTCGTGCCACGACCGCGTTTGCCACCCACGTTTGGACCGCCGTAATAAAAGTCATCCAGCTCTGTAATGCCTGAAAGTAGATACTTTTTCTCTCTTTGACCCATTGCGGCACGGATGCGCTTCAGAAGATACCATGCAGTTTCATATGACAATTCAAGTTCTGTGGCAAGTTGCGTAGCTGAAATTCCACGCTTATCTATGGAGACAAGATATATTGCCCAGAACCATGTGGTAATCGGCAAATGAGTCCTATGCATAACCGTGCCAGCAGTTAACGTGGTCTGCTGATGACAATGATGGCACTGGAATATCCCGTTTCGGCATTTCAAATACGTGAATTCTTTACATCCGCATTTCGGACAGATATACCCTTCCGGCCAACGTACTTTAAACAGATAGTTCCTGCAAGTAGTTTCGTCGGAAAATTTATCTCGGAACTGCTTGAAACTCATTTTCTCTGTGTGTGCCATAGTCTTTGCCTCCGTTCTAGTCCTATGTCCTATGACACCAGTTTAGCAAAGCCTATGTCCTATATAGTGGTCTACTGTTTAAAGCCGATAAGCTAATTATTATATAGCTTTCTTAACATCTGGGTTGTTCCTATTAAGATAAGGAACCGACTCAAATCGATCCCAATATTAAAAAGCGAGAGGTAGTAAGATGAAAATAATAAAGCGAATGACCCAAGAAGATATTTCGAAATTGAACACCTTTATACCCTTCCCTATGGTCATCTATAATCATGAGCGGATTCTGTTCCATAACGCTTTATTTGAAGAGCTTGCAATTTCCGATGCGTATATGATGGATTATGCTCAAAATTATACGCTTAAAGAATTGGGTAGAGCGGAATTGGACATAACAAGCGAAAATGAAAATGCACTAAGCTTTGTGTTGTCCAACCAACAAGTGGTCATTGACGATGTGGAGTGTTTTCTGACATTTCTTATAGATAATACTGAGAATAAAGCCCAAGGAACGAAGCTCATCAAAATGTGCGAACTAAGAGATCGAATGTTGGATATAAACACCTCCATTATAACAATGAGCGATCTGAACGAGGCGTTAAATTTCATTCTGGAAAATGCTCTTAAGGCCATTGAAAAGGCTTCAATGGGAACAGTGTTTATTCTTGAAAACAATAATTTTAAAGTTGCATCATACGTGGGATTTACCAAAGAACTGGAAGAGTTCTTGCTTCCTTTTAAGGATGCGTTTTTGTATGTTGCTACTGATGGGAAAATGGATAGGATAGTTAGCACAGGCAATTTCCAAGATTTTGAACGGTGCTATCCCATAAAGACCGATTTGGGTGATGATTTCGTAATACATTCAACCATTTCATCTCCAATTTATATCAAGGAAGCCTTTATGGGCATGATTAACATAGATTCAACTATAAAGAATGCGTTTGACGAAGACGATATTAAGGCCATGGAATTTGTGAGAAACAACATTGAGCTTGCTATAACAAATCACCTCACATATAGCCATAATGCATCCCAGTCCAAACACGATAGTTTGACTCATCTGTATAACAGGTATTTCTTTGCTGAGCAATTCGAGCTGGCAAAAGAAAATGCAATCAGCAACAAAGAGAAGTTCTTTGTTGTCATGATTGATATTGACGGGTTAAAGAACATAAATGATGAGTATGGACACCTTGCAGGAGATAAGGTTATTGTACGGATATCTTCAGAAATATTCAGGAATTCGTCAAATCACGATATTGTTGCCCGTTTTGGAGGAGATGAGTTTGTGGGGATATTCTTAAATACTAAAATAGAGGCGTTGGAGCTTTTGCTTGATACAATAAAACTTGGGATGACAGAATCCCCTGTTTTTTATGAGTCATCGAAAATTACACCATCTTTCTCTTATGGTATCGCCTCTTTCCCGGATGACGGATGCGAGCTGTCCGAACTCATTAAAATTGCGGATGAGCGGATGTATACTAAGAAAAGAAAAGACGCAGAACTAAAATTCAATAGATATTGTGGCGTATGAGAATTAAAAAAGTTTCTATTACTTAAACACAAAACAAAACGGTATTACATTCCATATTTCTTTCATTATCCGAACCTTTCCTTATATTATAATTGTATATAAGTAAGCGTAAAAGCGGTTCTTTCCAATGATGGTGGAATCAAGTGGTATAATCCAACAATAGGCATTTATTCCTAAGCAGGTCAAACTGACACCGTCCATACATAATGCGTTTGATAAGTTTGATTTTGTTGACTGTTCCTTCAGCAAGGCCGTTGCTGAAGTCGGTAATTATTGCGTTCATTACTGCATCGATATCTTGTTTCAAGCCGCCTATAAATGCGTCCAGTTCAGGGACCCCAAGGGCAGTGACTTTTTCCATCCACGGAAAGAGTGCATTGGAGTTTTTCGCTTTAATCAGCGCTTTGAACTCATTTACAATATTTAAAATGCTCTCTGCCAATGGATAGTTATCAAAAATTGCAGTAAGCTGCGCCTGCGAAATACCTTTGATATCTTCCATTGGCTTATACAGAAGGCGGATCATCCATTTTTTATCGATAAACTCTACAGAATCGCCGACGATTGCCGTTTGTAAATCGCATAGGATTCTTCGCTCCTTTGAGATAAATCCCCGGATGGCATCCTGTGTTCCGGTATATCCTTTAGCGAGGATACGGTCATGAATTTCTCGGTAAGTCAAACCTTCCGCTTTCCATCTAAGCACATCTTCGCGGAATGGCTCCAACTTGCCTTCACGTTGCTTGCCGTAATGGGCGTTAATAGGCGAAAAATCCGCCGACAGATAAAGTTTGACAACAGCTGAGGAAAAGCCGGTTTTTTGAGCGATCTCCGTTATGCTAAGACCGGCCTCGCGTAATTCCTTCACCCGGTTCGCGCGCTCTGACAGTTTTTTTACTGCGTCATCATGTTCGAGGCCTCGGACGGTCTGCTTTTTTTCTGGGATGTCACACTCATGTGTATCAATATACTTTTTGACCATTCGTGCCGATAACCCGGTCAACAAACTGATTTCGCCCTTACTGCGCCCTTCACCGCGCAGTTTTTTCACAAGTCGTACCCGTTCAGACATTGTACCTATCAGTATCTCATACCGGATATCCTGTGTACCAGGTGTAACCGGAATCGCTATCCTGCCTTGAAACAGTTTTTGAAATGCGTGTGTCGCACGCTCATTCAGGTTTTTGAGCAAATGAAAGCGGTCACTAACCTGCATTG
The DNA here is from genome assembly GCA_018053145.1 of Oscillospiraceae bacterium. Taxonomy (GTDB): domain Bacteria; phylum Bacillota; class Clostridia; order Oscillospirales; family Oscillospiraceae; genus UBA2658. Next base: position 7,684 of record JAGPMA010000065.1, read on the forward strand.
CGCCCGGATGGGCACCGGTAATTGCTGCTGCATATTGCTGGGAGCCATCCCGCGAAACAACGCGCAGGTTTGGATATTTCGCAAGCCAGCGGCTTACATCCTCCGTCTCGCGAGATTCAATCATGTCAACAATTTTATGGTTTTCCACATTTACCATCACTGTGCCGTACCGCTGTCGCTTCTTTAACGCAAAATCATCAATACAAACTGAAATCACCTTAGAGTTATCCACATTATTTTTCGAGCCCCTTTTTTAGAAGGTTGCAGATTGTGCTTTTCCCAACATCCACAACGCTTGCCCGCAAATATCTCGATGCCGCCACCGAGCTCTGTGTCAGAGACACTCGTAGTATTTCCTCCTGTAATCGGTTAGTTCTTGTTGCTTTCGGCTCAAAAAACGCAAACCGTTCGGTGAAAGTTTTATGTGCGCACTTATGGTTACTGCAAAAATATTTATGATTTAATAAATGTATCTTTACTTTCTTGCCTTGAATTGGCAAATCTTTGAGCATACGCTTTGTCCGAGAATGGATTTGTGTTGATATTGCTCCGCAATATGGACACTCCGCTTCTTTCCTCTCCGACCTTACCTGTATGTTGATTTCCCCGTCCTGAATCTCGTGACTGATATATCCCAAATTATCGTCCAACAACTTAATTAATTCTTTCATCTCATAGTTCACCTCTGCCACCATTTTACTACAGTTTTAGAATTTATTCAACTATCATTGGAAAGAACCGATTTTACGCTTACGATTGAATAGCGTTTAGCTAATTAGAGCCGTTGTAATATGTGTGTGTTTGTGCTATAATTATAAATAAA
>JAGPMA010000066.1 GCA_018053145.1 Oscillospiraceae bacterium
ATCATACCAATAATAATGAGGATTGATAAAAACTGTGGAAGTATATTCTCAAATGACTTCCATGCTTTTTTAAGAGCAAGGAGAGTTTTCTCTCTGCTCTTAAAAAAGGAAACCGTTAAAGCGGAAATAGCAATTACATAAAGTGCAATTGTCATAGGCTTTTGCTCCTAAATTGTTCTTTTATTTCTGTAATCCGTAATGGCGTTTCGGATAGCTTCTTCTCCGAGTACAGAACAGTGCAGCTTTTGCTCGGGCAATCCTCCTAAAGCATCCGAGATGTCCCTGTTTGTTATCATAAGCGCTTCATCAATTGTTTTGCCTTTGACAAGAACAGTTGTGACACTGGCAGAAGCAAGCGCGGCAACACAGCCGCATATTTTGAAGCTGACATCTTTAATGAGATCATCTTCAACCTTTATATAGAGTCTCATAGTGTCGCCGCAGTTGGGGTCTCCTGCATCGCCTATCCCATTCGCATTTTCAAGCTCGCCAGCATTGCGAGGATTGGAAAAATGGTCTATCACTTCATCTGTAAACAATCCGATAGACATAGCTTTACCTTATTCGCCGCACTCGTCGTGATGCTGATGCTCGTGGCAAACAGAACCTGTTGTCTTCAGCTCACCCTTTAGATAGTTTAAAACAGCGGTTTTCGCATCGCCGGAAGCACCCACGACGACCTCGACATTCCTTTCATTAAAGATATCAACCGCGCCTCCGCCCATACCGCCACTGATGATGACATTTACACCGCGATCAGCAAGGAAATTGGGTAGGAAGCCGGGCTTGTGACCAGGGTTCGGTATAGACTCTTCATTTGTGATATTTCCGTTTTCAACACTGTAAATCAGGAAGTTTACGCAATGTCCAAAGTGTTCCGTTACATTTTTACCTTCACCAGCAACTGCTATTTTCATCATTTCTTTTCCCTCCGAACTTTCAAGTATTTTTGATATATTATCGAACCAGTCCCCATCAAAGAGTTCAATCATGCCTTTATCACAGGCGGCTGAAATCTTAGGATCGATAGGGAGCTTGGCAAGAACCTTAAGGTTATGCTTTTCAGCGATTTCGTCAATATGACTTTCACCGAATATTTTGTATTCCTTATCGTTATCAGGGCATTTAAAATAGGACATATTTTCAACCAAGCCGAGAACTGGAATGCTCATCATCTCCGCCATCTTAACCGCTTTTGACACGATCATCGAAACAAGTTCCTGCGGGGAGGTTACGATAATAATTCCATCAATGGCTAAAGACTGGAAAACGGTCAGGGGTACATCTCCGGTTCCGGGAGGCATGTCGATGAACATGAAGTCCACGTCGCCCCAAATAACATCTGTCCAGAACTGCTTTACTGTATTGCCGAGAATTGGTCCCCTCCAAATAACTGGATCAGTGTCGTTCTCAAGGAGGAGATTGATCGACATAATATCAATCCCCGTCTTGCTTTTCAAAGGATACAAACCGAATTCGCTGCCCGTAGCCTTATCTTTTATGCCGAACGCTTTCGGAATAGAGGGTCCGGTAACGTCCGCATCGAGTATAGCAACGTTATATCCCATTCTTTTCATTGTAACAGCAAGCATGGAGGTTACCGATGATTTGCCGACTCCGCCCTTACCGCTGACAACGCCAATAACCTTTTTGATGTTGCTCAGCTCATGCGGCTTTTCTCTGAAATCGGTCTTTGCTTCTTTCCTGTCTGTGCAGTCTTCTTCGCAGCTGCTGCAGCTTTGATTGCACTTTTCGCTCATTGTTTCTGACTCCTTACATGTATATTGTTAATTGCTCTCCAGTGGATATATAGTCGATATTTTCACCCATAACAGTTTTCAATCGGTTATAGGATTCAATGCCTGTACAGTGGCAGGTGTAATATTGCGAGTGGGTCTCCAGCAGAATATTCCCAAGCTCATCCACAACATTCGGAGCCTCATTTTGTTTTGTCCCGTGGTTGTAAAGATGAAATCCTCCGATAACGTAATCGGGTAGGTAGCCTTTTTCTACATTGAATTGATCGATAATGTTAATTATTCCGTTGTGCGCACATCCCGCGATCAGCAGGGTTTTGCCGTTTTCGCTTATAATCAGGTTTTGTTCATGTGCGAAATTGTCCTGCACAAAAGCAGTTCCATCTTTCATAAACAAGTCAAGGTTTCCTGAAGGGACAAGCCTTTTGGACTCAATGCCGGAAAATAATTCAAGTTCGTGGTCAATCACAAAGTGGTCACCACAGAATACAAATCGCTCATTCGGAAGCAGCGACTCGTCCAGCCCAATATACGCTTTTACGCCACCCGGCCTGTTCGCGTAATGCGGTTCAAACGCCTTTTTATGCAGGTAGACCTTGGCCTGGCTGTTGACGCAGAGGAATGTTTTTAAGCCACCGCCGTGGTCATAGTGGCCATGAGAAATCACCGCCAAGTCAACCTTTGTTAGATCGACGCCCATCTTTTCGGCATTTTCGGCAAAAAGTCCGCTTGCGCCCGTATCAAACAGAATCTTGTGGGTTCCAGTTTCAATGTAAAGGCTTAAGCCGTGTTCGCTGCCAAGCTTATCTGAAGATGTTGTGTTTTCTGATAAAACCTTTACTATCATGTTTCAGCACCGTTACTTTCTTTGAATAGCAACTTCATGGTGCTGTTAAAGACCTCTTTTACGGCAGATCCGGAGGGGCAATCAACATCCACTATGGTTTGTCCGTTATTGATTGCTTTTACAGCCTCTGGGTCAAATGGTATCCTCCCTGTAAACGGCAGGCCTTTTTCTTTGCAGAATTCCTCGATCTTTTCTGTATTTGCGGAATTGGTGTCGTGCTTATTGATACAGACTCCAATCTTTGTCCGGAACGTTTCCGCCGTTTTGATGATGCGCTCCATGTCGCTGATTCCCGAAATGGACGGCTCCGCAACAATCAAGACCATATTAACTCCGCTGAGAGAAGCGATGACAGGACAGCCTATGCCGGGAGAACCGTCAATAATAGCCAGCTTGGTATCCGCGCTCGCTACAGTTTTCATTTGTTTTTTAACTTCGGTTACAAGTTTTCCTGAGGTACCGCTTCCCATTTTCAACTGTGCCGTTGAAAAGACTTTGTTGTTGTCAGCATACAGCATCAGTTCTCCCGCAACGGCGGGTTTCAAGGAAACAGCGTCAGCAGGGCAGACAGCTTCACAAACCCCGCAGCCTTCACAGGCAAAGGAGTCAACCTTAAAGCCGTTCTCATCGGAAATTGCATCAAACCGACAGTTTTCTTTGCATAGTCCACATTCAATGCATTTATCTACATCTATTTCAGCTTTTGGCATACCGAAATAGTCTGTTCGTTCCGGCTCAGAGTTCTGTGCCATAATTAGATGGAGGTTGGGTGCGTCGACATCGCAATCGGCATAGGCTTTGGCGACTGAAAGCTTGATAAAAGCGCTGGCTATCGTCGTTTTCCCAGTGCCGCCCTTACCGCTGAGGATTAACAGTTGTTTCATGCCGCACCTCCTTCATCACAGTTTCAAGCAGAGAAGAGAATAAAGCCTTATATCGTTTGCTTTCCCTTGCGGCTATTTTAGCGTCAGAATTTAACGTTCCAAGTTCATTGTCAAACGGTATCCTACCCAATATGGGAATATTATTTTCCATGCAGAATGTTTCCGCAGGGTTCTCTCCGTCAAGGCATTTGTTCAGCACAACTCCGTGCGGCTTTTTAAACAGCCTTACCAAATCATAGACCATGCTGAGGTTATGAACACCGAAAACCGTAGGTTCAGCAACGAGTATGCAATAATCCGCATCCTTGATGCTTTCCATGACGATACAGGCGCTCCCCGGAGGGCAGTCGATAAAGACGGGAAGCTCTTTACCTGAGAGGCTTTCGTTAAGAAGCTTTTTTATGATCGGTATTCCGGATGCTTCACCTGTATTCATTATCCCGGTATGAACGGTTACATTACCAGAAACGCCTTTCTGTACTTTTCCAATTGGCTTCTCTTGTTCTCCGATTGCTTTTTCCGGGCAAAGCAGCATACAGCCGCCACAGGAGTGGCACACCTCTTCAAAAACATACGGTTTGTTCTTTATGAAGGCAAGCGCATTGAATTTACAAAAATCAACGCATTTGCGGCAGCCGTTGCATAAACTTTCGTTGATGACTGGTATTTTTACAGAAATTATTTCTTCCCGGACCTTCTCAGGCTTAAAAAACAAATGACCATTGGGCTCTTCAACGTCACAATCAATATAGACAGATTTCTCGGCAATTGAAGCTAAATTAACGGATACCAGTGTTTTGCCTGTACCGCCTTTGCCGCTCAGTATGGCGATTTTTACACCCTTACTTTTCATGGCCATGAAATCCCGGATGGAAATCACTGAGCAAAATAAGCTTTTCAGCAATAAAGGCATCAATGTTTTGCTGCACGGTTCCGGGTATCGATTTATAGATCAGGACCTCTGACTTGCGTAAAACCTCTTCCGCATTTTCACCGCAGCGTGGAGTCAGCAGTGCCTTAACACCGTGGTCAGCTATTACTTGAGCAGCTCTGATGCCTGCTCCGCCCTGGCTGGCAACAGCGCTGTTATCAAGGTAGTAGCTTTCTTTTGTGTCTGTATTATAGAAAAGGAAATATGGAGCTCGCCCAAAGGACGGGCACACACTTGATTCCAAGTTTTGTTCATCTACCGGTATCGCTATTTTCATCTGAATCCTCCGTTCTATTCGCATTTAAATTGTTTTCGGTTTCTGGCTCTTCCGTAAAACCTCTTCCGCATCTATGACGCCGACAGCCACCTCTGCCACAGCCGTTCCCGCTGCCATCGCAGAGCTGATATTCGCCGCCTTCTATCCAGAGTACTTTTCCATTGACCAAAGACTCAGCAAGTTTTTTCCTCGCCTCGTCATAAATTCCTTGGACCGTTGTGCGAGAAATGTTCATTTGATTGGCGCACTCTTCCTGCGTGAATCCATCCAAGTCAATTAGCCGTATAGTCTCATACTCATCAACGGTCATATTGACTGTGTTCACTGCGTCCGTAGGGGAGTCAAGAGGTCCGAAACGATTGCTGTCGGGAAGACAGCAAACTCTTCTCCATTTTCGGGGCCTTGGCATATAATTTCACCTCACTTAACGACAGAAATAACCAGAGCGTCCTCCGGTTACTTCTGCTGCTCTCACAAATTCTCTAACTGCTTATCAATGACATCAAGTCGACTTTTCAGCACGTTCTTTTGCTCTTGGAGCAGCTCTTTTTGTGTTTTAGAGGTGTTCTGATTAACAGCGATACCTCTTCCGAAGCCACGACCAAAACCGCGCCTGCAGGCAAGTCCTAAACCTAATCCCAGTCCAAGACCAGCACCATACTTAACTGCGTTAGCACCTGTGCATGAGCCTAATCCTCTTCCGGTCATTGATCCTGCACCCATTGGGCCAGTTCCGTCTCTTCTTGGCATAACATTCACCTCCTTATAGTTTCCGGCATATGTCGCTTACAATTATTATTATACTCAGTTTCGGGCATATGTCAATAACCTTTTCAAAATTTCTCGGGTTTTTTGCAAAAAAATAGCCGGGCAATCCCGACTTCAACATCTACACACTCCATGCCCCCTGCACAGCCTTGGCGATTGGGGGGTGGAGAGAGGCAGCATTATTTTATTTATGAAGGTTATTCACATTTGTCCGGTCGGTCTCAGATGCTAATTTTCAATCTGGTAAACCATTCCACCCGTATAATGTACAAAATGGTTGGTGTCTTAGATATTATTATTTATACGAAAAATTTGTCCGACAGGATAATAGAGATAGGGCTAAATTCTATCAAACCGTCCTCTCTCATTTTAGCAAGTTCCCTGGATAAAGACGTCCTTTGAACACCTATTCTTTCAGCTAACGCCTTTTTTGTCATGCTTAGCTTGATTGTAGTCGAGTTTTGCTTTTTGCACTCATAATTCAAATAGCTTATTATGCTTTCGCGGATTGTCCTGTTCACATAGTGCTTGATCCTGTCACCGAGGATTACCGTGTGGTCGGATACATACTCAAGGTAGCTCCTTAAAAACTCGTGATTATCCGAAAACAATTGGAACAGCCGATCCTTATTTATTTCCAAAATTAATGTAGCTTCTTTGGCCGTGACGGTCATCGGATAATACGGATTTTTTGAAAACATTAAATTGCCTCCAAGAACATCGCCGCTTAAAAACTCCGCTATTGTCATGAGATTTCCGGACTCGTCAATGCGCTCAATAACCACTTTCCCCGCGAGAATAATCTCGAGTTTTGAGCAGACTTCCCCAACAAAATGGACAATATTATTTTTCCCATACCGAGTGGTTTTACAACTTCCCTCAGTCAAGTACGACTCGATTTCTTGATGTTTTAATGATTTTATAAGGTCAGTCTGTTGAATTAATTCTAAATATTTTCTCATAACGATCTCCCGAGGTGTTACATTGGTAACACCTTTTAATTCATTTTATCATTATAATAAAGATATATCAATAGGAGGCAGATTTATTATGAAATATATAACTAACATCATTCGTATATTATTTCTTGCTCTTTTTATCTTTTTGCTGACAAATGGGAAAGTAATGCTTTGGCTTGCGTTGTTTGGAGCAAGCCTGGTTGCCGCTCTGATTTTCGGCAGGATTTACTGCGGGTATGTTTGCCCCATGAATACCCTGATGATTCCCGTTAATTGGATATCAAACAAGTTGAAACTCCAAACATCGAAATCTCCCAAGTGGCTGAAAAATGGGTATTTCACATGGATAGCCTTAGGCGTCAGCGTAGCGGTTGTGATTTTATCAAAACGACTGTTGCATGTTAATCTGCCGATTTTGCCTTTTTGGCTGGTTTTATCGGTCCTTGTCACACTAAGATATAAACCTGAGGTATTCCATAACCTTATCTGCCCATTTGGCGCTCTGCAAAGGATCTTTGGCCGCTTTGCGAGACTTTCTGAAAAGGTTGATAAGGCTGCCTGTATCGGCTGTAAGTTATGTGAAAAAGACTGCCCATCACATGCTATTGTTGTTTCTTCTGAGGATAAAAAAGCTGATATAAACACTGCATTGTGTCTTCAATGCACAAATTGTCGGCAGGTTTGCCCTAAAAGTGCCATTCACTACGGTAAGAACATATGATACGCAATGGTTTGTTGCAATTACAACAGACCAGGGTAAATCGCTATGATATAATAGAGAGCACTGCACAGAATATAATAATAGGAGGTATGCCGCAATGGTTGAACAGATATTTAAACTAACAAGGGACGATAAAAAGGCTGTAGAAAAAGTCATATTCGATGAAAACGTACACTATCTGCATATGGTATTTAACAAAAACGAAGGATTGCCCGAACATCTTTCTAATTCAAACGTATACATGACCGTAGTTCGCGGAATGCTCTCAATCGGCTTGAATGACCAGGATATACACGAATACGAAGCCGGTACGCTTCTAAAGATTCCATTCCAAACCAAAATGAATGTAAACAATTTGCACGATGAAACCTTGGAGTTAATTGTGGTGAAAGCTCCCGCCCCTAATAACTGAGAGTAAAGAATCGGAAGCACGAAAAATAGTATTGCAGAGTAGCTTGCTTTGTTTATGTATCAAGGGTGTGCACAAAGCAAACGGAACAAACGGGAACGAGGTTACCGTGTGCATTTTGTATCAAACTCGTGTCCTTCTCCACAAAGGTAGTCAGTCAATGATACAAATTGACTGACTACCTTTTAATTTTGCCTATTAAAAAAGCCTGTAATACAAGGGAAAAACGAGACAAGGGGGTGCAAAACGCCCGTCCTGTCTCGCTTTTTTGTTTTTCAATGACTTGCAGTAATTCGATGACTATAATTTTTTGCACCCCTCCTCAAACGGCAACAGAGGCAAAATTAAACTGTATAGGGCAAAATTAAAAGGTGTTATCGCTTTCAGCATCAACTACCTTATCACCCTTCATCAGCGTAAGCCAAAATATATAATATGGAGGTATTACCGATGTTAAACGAAGTCAAAAACACTGACCTTTTCTGCGAATACTATGCTCGCTGGATAACGGTCTATAAGCAGGGTGCGATAAGGAAAGTCACCATGGACAAATACTTAATGACACATCAATGGGTTGAAAAGCTCGTTCCAAACTTGCAGATCAGCGAAATGACAAGAATTGCGTATCAACAGCTTCTGAACGATTATGCATTATATCATGAGCGGCAAACAACAATGGATTTCCACCATCAACTCAAAGGTGCCATTCTCGATGCTGTCGACGAAGGGCTCATTACCCGCGACCCCACACGAAAGGCAATCATTAAGGGGAAAACTCCGAATCCCAAGAAGATCAAATATCTGAACCAGTTTGAACTTCATACGCTTCTAATGTCACTGGAGTTGAAGGGTGAGGTCAACTGGGAATGGTTTATCCTTCTGGTTGCGAAAACGGGAATGCGTTTCTC
>JAGPMA010000067.1 GCA_018053145.1 Oscillospiraceae bacterium
TGTTCTAAAGCTGCCTCAACTGCGGTGGCGTGGAAAGCGCATTTGCGGATATGCAGGCGACTAAGGGGAAATACTGCAAGGCAGGCGGAGTTTTGGGCTACCACTTTATCCAGTCCTTTCGACCAGGCGAGGTCACGCCGGAACAAGTGCATCAGATTGGTGTGGAGTTCGCTCGCCAGCTGTTTGGCGACCGCTTTGAGGTGGTCATCGGTACCCACCTCAACAAGCAGCATTTACACAATCATATCGTGGTCAATTCCGTGTCCTTCAAGGATGGAAAAAAGTATCGTTCCAATATGCAGAGCTACTACAAGGAGGTTCGCGCCGTTTCGGACAAGCTGTGCGAAGAACATGGGCTTTACGTAATTGCACCCAAGGAACACGGCAAGCACTATACCGAGTGGAAAGCGGAGAAAGACGGCAAGCCCACGGTGCGCGGGCAGCTTCGGCAGGATATTGACGGGCTGATTGCGCGGTCCCTCAACTTCACCACATTTTTGGAGCTGCTGAAAAAATCCGGCTATGCTGTGAAATATGGTAATGTGAAGCATACCGCCATAAAGCCACCATATAGTCAGCGCTTCATACGTCTTGACAGCTTAGGCGAGAGCTATACCGATGCCGCCATTGAAGCACGAATACTCACGCAAAAAAGTTGGAGCTATAAGCGCTTGTCCGAGCAGAAAACGCACTACCGATGCAAAGGCAGTGTACACGATGCACCGAGAATAAAGGGCTTTTCAGCACTATATTTCCACTACGTCTACCTCCTGCGCGGCGCGGTACACGGCACAGGGCACCGCAAAGTCAGCCGCTATCTGCTGGAGGACACGCTGAAGTTTGACCGCTACCTAGCTCAACACCGTTTTTTGATGCAGAACAAAATTGAAACCATGAGTGATTTGCAAGCGGTCAAAGCTGCCTTGCAGGAACATATTGAAACGGCGATTTCCATGCGCAAACCGCTGTACGAGGAAAGAAGATTATCTGCTGATGAACAGAAAACAGAAGACCTATCTAGCCGAATTCTTGCGCACACCGCACAGCTGAAAACCCTACGCCACGACAAGCGCCTATGCGTCCAAATTGAAGGTGACGCTGAACGCATCCAAAAACGGACGCAGGAAGCACAAGCCCTGCTCACGCAGGAACAGCGGAAAGCTACCATGAGAGTGCAGGTTCTGCGGTGCAAATAAATTGTAAAATTTATAATTTAGGTTGTATTTCTCCTAGAGATTGCGTATAATATGGTAAAGGGAGGTGTCGATGATGCAAATCAACCCAAACAATCTGGTATCAATTACGGAAGCTAATCAAAACTTTTCACGTGTAGCGCGGCTTGTGGACGAAAATGGGGCAGCGGTTATTTTAAAAAACAACACGCCCCGATATGTCATTCTGGAGTTTAGCCAATTTCAAAATGAGGAAATTGCCGTATCCGAGGATGTGGATACAGTAGCAAAACGCATCTTGGCAAAACACCATCAGGCCTTTGAGGAGCTTGCAAAGTGAAACGACTGACAGTATCTCATATTAAGCGGCTTCACACACTCCTGATTTCCGAAACCGGTGGTTTAGACGGCGTGCGAGATGAGGGGCTGCTGGAGTCTGCGGTTAATGCACCCTTTCAAACCTTTGACAGTATCCCGCTGTATCCAACTATCGAAGCGAAGGCAGCACGTCTTGGTTATGCACTGGTAAAAAACCACGCTTTCGTGGATGGAAATAAGCGCATCGGGATGCTGGCTATGCTGACGTTCCTAGAAATGAACGGCGCAGCTCGTGACTGCACTGACGAAGAGGTCGTCCGCGTTGGATTAGCATTGGCCGATGGCAGTATGGATGACAAGGCCTTGCTACACTGGATACTGGCGTAGTAAACACAAACAGTATATAGTTCAAAACCGCTTGTTTGATAACAGGCGGTTTTTCTACTTTAAGATTGTTCTTTCGGAGCGAGCCGAAAAATGATTATTAAAATTACGAGGAGTTGATAACATGAGTAATGGAAGCGATGCGGCAGATCAGATGACCCGCCAAGCCATTCAGATTTCAGAATCGGCGGTGAAGTTAACGGCACTTGGTGCAAAGAATCTCGCCGCCCTATGCCTTGCGCTTGCAAAGGAAAATCAAAAGCTTGCAGGTAAGAGTAATATGACACGCCTACTGCGGGAGGGAAAGGAACTGCGGGTGTTCGACGTAAAGGAAAGTGACCTCGCCACTTTTTCCAAGGCGGCAAAACAATACGGTGTTTTGTTCTCAATCATCAAGGACAGCCGCGATGAATTGGGCAACGTAGACGTACTTGCCCGCGCCGATGATGTGTCAAAAATTAACCGCATTTTGGAGCGCATGGATTATGCCGCCCCAGTGCAGGAACTAGAGGGAGAGGGCGACCCTGCAAAAAAAGCCGCCCCCCGTGCTCGACCAGAGAGCAAATCAGCCGAGCGCGGGATTGGCTCGATGCCAAAGGCTCAAACTCTGAGGACGGGACCTAAATCCGTTAGGGAGACTATTGAAAGCATAAAAATCCGGCAGGATAAGCCGCACTCACAACCTGTGCTGCCAAGCAAGGAGCGGTGAACGTAAAAAGTTAATATCAAACCCAGAGCGCGCCGATGGTGAGCTTTATTTTTGGAGGTACACTATAAAACAAAGTGATGGAAAAGCTGGAATTGTTATAATAAGGGAAAGTAATGCTAGTGTAGTTAACAAACATACGCTAATATTAAAAACACTTAAAACTAATAAATATCTCGTCAAAAATGAAGTTTCATGGGGAAATATAGCAATTAGTATGTTATAATCAACAAAAATGCGCTGTTTGCGGTTTTTTAAACATATAGAATGCGTTGGAGGTGTTAAGGCGTAGAAATTACTCTTGACGAATTTAAATCAAATATTGATTGTTATATAAATGTATTATTTAGCTCCAGCAACACTTTGAGCATACTGACAGATAACGGAGAATTATCATTATGTGTTTCGAAGATCTCGAATAATGAGGAGAAATTATCTCTTTCGGAAGCAGATGCAAGCTTTCTATATGAAATCAAATCTTACCTTGACAGTAAAGGATTGCGATATGTAGTAGTTGACGATGCTGTCATTGCTAGACAAAGCGGAAAGAGCTTCACTTTATCTAAACACATCAAAGGACTGATTTATTCGCTGTTAAGCAATCAAACCAAGTGGAATCGGATTGAGCCGCATTTGCACGAAATAAATGAAGCGTTCTTCGATTATGATGTGGAACTCATCAAAAATAAACCGGGCGATTATTTTGAAAATGCGCTGTTCCAGTTAAAGTGTGGGAACCGCAAAACGTCGGCTCAAATGAACAGCCTGCATGAGAACATAGCTACTTTCGAACGGCTCGCCTCAGAATACGGAAGCATGGACGCCTTTGTAACATCGGCTCCGGCGTATGAAATCGTAATACTATTATCCGGTATCGGGTCGGAGAATAAATTGCATCAGGTCGGCGAAGCCCTCGCTTGGGAGTATCTTCGTAATGTGGGTATTGACGGAGCAAAACCAGATTTACATATGAGAAAATTTTTGGGAAGTGAACGTATTGGTGCATCTCCCAACGTGACGGCAAGCCCTCAGGAGGTAATCCTGACTGTTGAAGCGTTGTCGGCATCAAGCGGATTATCTCTGGCAGCCATAGATAATCTGATTTGGAGTTTCTGCGCCGACGGATATGGTGAAATCTGCACTTCAAATCCAAAATGCGGTGAATGTGTAATAAAGAAGTACTGTAACCGCGGTATTAAGGGGATTATGGAGGTTAATCAGAAATGAATTTACCAAAGTAACAAAGATAAGATTTTTTGTTTTTTGAGATGGAATACCAGAGGAAATACTGATAAGTTTGAGTAAATCCCATTATGTGTCCATCTGGGTAAATAAAATGGCATTATACTTTATCAAATAGGATGGGAGGCGATTTCTTGAGTGCAGCACTTGACTACAATGGCAACAAAGGTTTTAGACTACTCAGCATATATGAGCGCCTCAACAAAGGCGAGGTTCTTAATAAAGCCGGACTTGCTGTCGATTATGGAGTTGGCGAAAAGACCGTTCAGCGCGATGTTGATGACCTTCGCGCATATCTGGCGGAGGAGCACCAATTTGAGTCGGAGGTCGCCATAAAGTATGACCGGCTTAAGCAGGGGTATTACCTTGTGCGATTTGAACGCGAATGGCTTACCAATGATGAGGTGCTTGCGCTATGCAAAATACTTCTGGAAAGCCGAGCCTTTGAAAAGGGTGAGCTTAATCAGCTGATTTCAAAGCTCTTGGCGCAGGCTGTACCCAACGACCGTAAAGTCGTGGACAGTATTATCCGCAGTGAGCTTGCCTGTTATGTGCCGCTTCGGCACGAGAAAAAGCTGCTATCTCCGCTTTGGCAGCTGTCGCAGAGCATAGCGGCAAACAAAATCGTTCAGTTTACCTACAGAAGGAAGGACGGAGTTGAACGGATACATAGCGTTAAGCCTGTGGCTGTCATGTTTTCGGAGTTTTATTTTTATCTGATTGCGTATATGGCAGACAACTCAAAGGAGTATCCCACAGTGTTTCGCATCGACAGAATGTCGAAAATTGCCGAAACGGGCGAGCACTTCAAGGTGCCGTATAACGAGAAATTCAGCGACGGCGAATTCAGAAAACGCGTGCAGTTCATGTACTCCGGTGAACTGCAAAAGGTTACATTTGAGTATTCCGGATCGTCAATCGAATCCGTACTGGACAGGCTTCCGACCGCGGAGGTTTTGTTGGAGAAAGACGGGGTTTATACGGTCATGGCTGAGGTTTACGGCGATGGGATTGATATGTGGCTGAGAAGCCAGGGGAATAATATAAAGTAAAAAATAGAAAACAGAGAGGAACTTTAGCAAATGAAAGTGGAGCTGATCTATGACCCCTATCGCATGAAAACAGAAATGTGTGTGGATGGGAAAAATGTATGCGACAGCGAATCCTATGAAAAATTCAAAAAGTTTATTGAGCAAGGATTGCCGATTCAAAGCTGGATCGATGCCATCGAGTACGACGACTGGAAAGGCTTTGCACCCGAACTGGTTGGAGGCTCGCAGGAAAGCCTGGTAACCTGTAGTTTCAAAGGACGCGAACTTGACTTTGAAGATTTTAAAGAAGCTGTAAATTCACAATGCAGAGGAATGAAACCACCCGTTGAATTTAAATATGAACCTCATTTCACGATGGACGATAAAAGTGTTGCAGATAACATTGAAGCTGCGGTGAAGCTAATATTGAGCGAGGAATTTACTGCTATTATTAACGATCCGCTTTTTCATGCAACTGATACGCTAAAAAACGCGCATAGCAACCTCCCAAGCACATACCATAGGGCTCTCGATGGAGAGTTCCGAATTGTATTTGTTGGTATGTACAGCAGCGGAAAATCAACAATAATTAATGCCTTGCTGGGAAAGGAAATATTACCTACCTCTGATGACACCTGCACATCCAAGGTTTTTAATATTCGACACGATAAAAATGTCAAATATGCAAAGATGTGCTGCCTTTCAAAAGACGGCGAAGAGGTAGTTCCCGCGGCTGAATATGATCAGAATAAATTGAAAGAAAAATTTGCAGAAATTTTTCCGCGTGGAGAAAACGGAAAACTAGTGCCTTCCAATCCACCTACAATAGAAACAATCGAAATATGGGCCGACATTTCTTTGTTATATCCCGCCGGCTTTGAAAATAGATTTAACATTGTTCTCGTTGATACGCCCGGAACGAGTAGCGGCGAAGGAAACAATGTTGAAGACGGACCTGCGCATATTGATATCACAAGCAGCGTAATCAATTCGCCCAACAAAGAGATAGTCGTATTTACCACAAGTGCTATTGAAGACAAAGATGATAGCATAATTAACTTTTTGGAAGTAATCGATAGGTCTGCGGAAAACGATAAAGATATTTACAATCAAAGGTTTTTGTTTGTGTTGAATAAAGCAGATGTGTGTAATTTTAATAAAGATGAAGACTTTGGGAAAAAATTGAAGCGTGTCGAGGGGTACTACACCACAAATCGTGAAGCTATGCAGACCCCACGATTTTTTCCTGTTTCTGCATTGGCGGCGCATGAAATCAAGTTGGGTCGTGTATCCACAAAATCGGGAGACGCATCAAAGTACAGAGGCATACGAGAAAAATACTATGCTAAGGATGACGAGACAGGCGAGTGGACTTACACACAGGGGCGAGAAAATTTCTATTTTGAGAAATATTGCTCAACTTCCCAAAGAATAAAGGATTTTCTTTCGCAGCAAGTTAAGCCAATAGAAGAACCTAATGATGTTTCTGTGCCAGATATAATAGCCCAAAACATTCTGATTCATTCGGGCATACCATCCTTTGAAATGGCAATCAAGGACTATATTGAGCGATATGCGTATCCACTCAAAGTAATGAGCCTGTTGGATACTTTTGATGGCATACTAAGCGAGACAAGCCAACTGAACGCTACTATACATAAGAAGTTGGAAGAAGCGCTGAATAGAAAGCAGGACTCTGAACAAACAAAAAAAGCACAAGAAACAGAAAGGCAGGCGGAAGAAAAAAGAAACGAAGGGCTAAAAAACGCAAAAATCGAAGTTGAAAAAGCATTAAGGCATTTAGATAATATCGATGTATCAAACAAAATTAAAGACACAGTTGAACTAATCAAAGTGGAAACGCGCCTAAAATTGCAACCGATATTATCCTGCGTGGGCAAACGTTATGACAGCGAAGAAGCGGCAAAGGGAGAAATAAAAACGATATTTGACGATGCAAACAAAATATGCATAGAACGAATAACGGAATTAAGTGACGTATACTTTGACCGCTTGAGCAGTATTTTTCAGCAAGTCACAACAGCGTTTAAATCCGTGAAAGACTCGGTGCACTTTGAACAAGATGGTTTTAGCATTGAAAATACGATAGCTTTCAAATCAATTAGTGTAACTCTGTTTAATGACATAAAACCGAAAAGAAACATGATTTCAAACCCTAAAAAAGATATTGATTATCACTGGTGGCAATTAATAGAAAAGTATAGGCAAAAAAAAGCTACAGACATGATTCAGGATGGATATAGATTTGAATCAAAGGAGTTGGCGGGGGCAATTGATATGCTATCGCATGAAGTTAACGATTCCGTCGACGAGTATCAAAAATCGATGATTAATCGATTTGAGACCATTAAGGGAACTGTCAGAAAATCAATGGGAGAACTTTTAGAGGAAATTGGGAAGATTAATGCACAGCTAGCAAATATTTCACTGGGGATTACTAACCTTTCGAATGATTTAAGTGCGGTTTCGGTCGAAATGGGAAAATATGAGGTATATGGACAACTGATTGTTCAGATTAATGAAAAGATACAACTTACACAAAAAGGAGACACGCAGCATGGATAAATATATTTTGACCCCGATTTTCAAAGAATCCGTTAACGAAAAAGACATTTCCGGGATACGAACTAGTATTACGGAATGTATCTATCGTGATCCAACATTTCAATCCGGGGCATATGAAGCGCATATGGACTATGTGAATAACAATGGTGTTACAATTAGCGAACCTTATCAGATGCAGTCGAATGAGTTCGTATTGACTGAAGGCGAATGGGATGATCGCTACTTTTACCGTTTGGTTGAGTGGTTCCGCTTGAATTTTGCGCCGGATGAGAGAATTCCAAAGCTAAAAGAAGTAGGGAAAAGAGTTTTTGTGGAAAAAGCAACAAAGTCAAAGGAAGACAATCAAAATTTTCGCCCCGTTCCGGGAGGACGCAGGAACGCAATGAAAAAGCCGTCCATTCTTGCGATTACAGGGGCAACTGCGGCGGCGGTCGTGGTGATTCTGATATTAATTCGATTAATACGAAACCTGTAACTATAAATACGCCTTGTCCTCCACAAGGAGCTGTGCCGAGCTATGAAGAAAAGCTCAAGACAAATTGTAAATCGCCAAGGAGAAATGAGAATGACAAATACACCAGATGACGAACTCGATCCACGAAAAATGGACGACCTCTATCGCGCTTTTGAAAACGCAGATTATATTCTCGGCAAACGTTATCGCCACGTGCTTGAAAATCAGCCTGTATGTGAGCTACCAGAGGCTATCCGAAATATTAAGGTCGGAGATAACTTTCAAGTGTTTCGCATTTCGAAACTAGTATAT